>NZ_JAUBQM010000115.1:0-13103 GCF_036701245.1 Microcoleus sp. Pol14D4 | reverse complement strand
TATCCTTGCTCTTCGCTGTGCTTATCTCAACGGTCAACTTTCACTTTGATGTATTTGCCAAACTGAGATGCACCCAACCCGGTTTCTGCCTCGCCAGCTATCACCTATTAATCATTAGTCATTAGTCTCCCGCAATCAACTCATGACTAATGATTAATAGTTAATCAAACTAAGCGTCGTCTTGCGGCCCAAAAACCATTTGTAAAATCATCGTCGGTTCGCCCCGCTTGTGATAGCGATCGGCCCAATTGCGAATAATTTCATCTAATTCCTCAAGGGCTTGGTCGAGCCGTTCCGGCGGAATATCCAAAGTCTCCATAATTCGCATCACATTCGGTTGTTTTTCCGCCCAATCCTTCATCAGCCGGAAATATCTAGCCGTATCCTCAACCATAGTAAATGTCCGCTCTTCCTGCTCTGCCGGAGAGTAAGTAGCGCGAGTGAGGGCATAAAACGGCATTCCCCAAGGAGAATCAATACGAGTCACTGTCCCAGAATAGATCAAGCGTCGCTTAATGTGTTCTGCTAGAGCTTCGCTCAAAGGCATTCGCCTTTCAGGAGACATATCTTCTTGCGATCGCCTGTGCAGAAACTCGATCAACTCCATAAACTGAAAAGAATTGATCAGTTGAGCGTCGGGCGGATTCGGAGGAATCTTGCCTTCGAGATATTTTTTTTCATCTACAGTCAAATTGTTTCCCGGAATGCGAGGGCGTCCCGGCATCCAACCATACTGTTCTAACCAGACATAAGGAAACTGAATCAAATATCTAGGTTCTTGCGAACCCAACATTTTCAGCAATTTTCCCTGAGTCAGAGCTTCCCGGACTTCTTCAACAATCACCTTCACCCGTTTAGGCTCAATGTGATGCAAGTGTCCGGTCATCCGCAGGTTGTTGTCCTGCTCCATATAAGTCATATAAATGGCACACTTAGCCGCCGTTGCGGCCGCGTCTAGAAACGCCCCGTGCCTGTGCCCACTGGTTCTCATGGCGCTAAACGCCAGATATAGCATGATCTGATCCATTGCACTAGGGCTGAGGCTTTTGACCAGATCCAAAGAGTCATTTTTCATCACTATCCCCGAAATAGCCAAATTAGGAGGCATTTTGTTATCCTCCATTAAATTATTGCGAGAGCGCCGAATCAAGCATAGCCGACTGTCGCCGGAAAGCTTGCCAGCTACCCTAATATTCAGGTTAGTTAATTTCCCTGAGGTAACAGGGGCATGGGCTTAAAGGCTATCCACACCGCATAAGTGGTTCTTATTGGTGGCTAATTTAAGTAGATTGCTGCACCCTCTGCGCTGACAGTTTACCTATATATAAGTTAGTTATCGCACGTTTATTATAGTGCAGCCGTTGAAAATTAAACCCTACCTGTGGGGGGGAGAAGGTAAATAACTGTTGCGCTCCCAGGAATTTGAGGCGACTCCGAGCTCCTAATTCTTGAATAGTCATGGATGCCGAAACCAAGTTCGATCGACTAAAATAAGGCTGTTGCGTAATTGCGGGAAGATTTTGATGGTTTTGTGGGATGGGAGCTCGTAGGCCGTCTGCTGTATTTTCACAGCAGGCGGGACACCCCACAAGAATCGTCCTCAAATTGTGCAATGCCAAAATAAGGCTTAGAGGGCGAGGGATATCGGTTGAAAAACCCAGACGATCAGATGCCTGTGGTTAGTTACTGTTTAATTGAAGCGTTTTCAATACAAAACCGCCACATACTAGAATCTATCTCTAGGTAGATGGCGGTTCCCCGTTTATATGCTAACATTTATCACACAAAAAAGAATCTCCTCAGAACTGTCCACAAAAAGTGCAGTTGTCGCTTAACCTGAAAAACTAGAATCCCAGAAAATCCGATCGAGTGCTCAAATGAACGGCCCGAAGCAACTCAGTTGTGGTAATCACTTGCGTCAAGTGCGATTAGAAATCTTGTAGCGGATGAATGTAAACATTAGGCTCAGTAAAATTTCTGCGTCCGCTGCCCCTTTCAGGACCGCGCTCACCCTTTTGTTGAGTTTGGGCTGACAACATATATTGGGCGGTGGCAGTTGCGACAATGGGGAATGAAGATTCAAAAGCTTGAGCGGCGCTGGCACTCAAGGTAATGCCCAACAGGCTCAGTAAAGCAATTGCAGTGTAGGTTTGCATGGGTAGTATCCGTGTCAGTGTCTATTACGTGATACGGACTTGCCCCGATCGATCAGGATAGATATCTGTGCAATTTTCGGATCTGTGCAAAAAACCTTACGTCTTCAATTCTACTGCTCCCGCCAGCAGCCAAGCACCTGCCGAATTCAGCCTGCCCCATACTGTCATAGGCTTTTCGGTTTCACAATTTTGTAAAAATCTGTCGGTTTCCGAGTCCAAAGTCACGAGTTGCCAAGTTTGACCGACTAAGGATGCAGGGCTTATCAGCGTTAGTGTCCAGTCTTGTTCGCCGAGGCGGCGGAAAATGCCAAAAAATTGGCTGTGGGTATTTGCTGTTTGACTGCTTGGTTTCTCTACTGACTCCTCACATTCGCCGCTGGCGGGATATGCTTCAGGCCGATCGAGATAATAGCGCTGCCAGTCGAGCCAGTCCGATCGCCCCCGTGTCAAATTAAATAAAGGAATAACCGCCGCACTCGCCTCGGAATCTTGCAGCAAAGCTTCCTGCAAAACTCTCACCGGCAACTCTCGCGGCTGACATCCAGATTCCGCGCACAAAGCCGCCGCCATCCCCGCCGCCTGTCCAATATTCATTACCGTCGGTTGCAAGCGAGTTGCACCGTTGGCGATGTGAGAGACGGAAATATTTTTTTCGCAGACTAGCAAACCGTCTGTACTCGCAGGAATTAGGGCGCTGTAAGGAATGGTAAACGGAGTTCCCGTCCAGCGGCCGCCCCAGCGGATGGATTTTGGCTGCAAGGGAATGTCGCCACTGGGGTAGTGGTGGTCGTTGGCATAATTCCCGATCGCAATTGTTTCACAAATGCCCTGATAATTTATCGGCAACTTCGCGACTCTTCCACCGGCAATAGGCAAAATATCTTGTTCTCTGACTGTACTTATCCCTCGCAAGCGCCGACTTTCTCGGTAGTAAGGATGTAAGGCAAAAGAAGGAAGAATGGAAGAATTTTGTTGATTGTCGATCGTTGAAATGGGGAAAATATTTTGTGCTAAGCCGTAGCGGCGGCCGAGTTGCGTTTGAATGAAGCGGGCGAAACTTTGAGTGTGCCACAGACTTTCTTGCAGGAATTCTTGTCGAGATGCTTCAGATTTAATGAGTCGATCGACCCCTTCACCATAATCATTACCTCGAATGGGCCAATTAATCATCAACAATCCGCCCGGAAGCCTGCCGTAATTGAGAAATTGTTCGGGAGTGTAACTGTCCCAAGCACCGATAAATCGATCGGGATTGTCAATAGGCGGCGCGGGAATTTCTGGCCCGGCCACACCTTCGCCAAAATCCTGCATGATTGCCACCCAAGTCGGAGCTTGCACCGAATAGCTCTCTGTGAGATCATTAGAGGCGATCGGCGCGCTGGGTTCTCCCCACTCGGCTTGGAATTCCCAACCCCAGCGGTGTCCAACCTCCGCTAAAGCCAGCAAATCTCCCAATTCCGTTGCATCCAAAGTGATTTTGGCCGAAACCGTAAAATCTGCAAATTGAACGCCAGAAATGCGATCTCCTTCATACAGCACATCGTGAGCTTTTTGTCCCGAAATCCAGTGCAAGTTCGGCAAACATTTAACCCAATCAGCGAAAATTTCAGCACCGGTGCGGGGATCGTAAGTAAAAAAACTGACCCACCCCCAATCCAAACCTCCCGGCTGTCGCTGCTGGAGTTCTCGGAGAAACGCGCCCCACAAACCGGTTTGAAAAGCTGCTAATTCATTGCCATCGGGGGCCGAAACGCCAGCGGAAGTCAGCATTCCTCCCAGCCAGGGGAATTCGCTTACTAAAATAGTTTTGGCACCTCGGCGGGCTGCTTGCACGGCTGCTGCAGTGCCACCGGTGCCGCCACCGACTACCAAAACATCTGCTTTTAAGACCGAAGACATGGGCAATAGCATTTTAGATTTTAGATTAAGGTGATGAGTGCGCTACGGATAGATGTTCGGCGTTGGCGATCGCGAAGTGAATTTTACTTTGTAAAGACTTGACAAATAATAAATGGGGAATTATACAACGAGCGCACACTTTTATTACTAAATGACTGCATGAGCGATCGCAAATTTTGATTTCTCATTTTTGGCGTGTAAATATTGCCAATATTACACCGCGAATAACGATAATAGAAAAAAGGGAACTGCATCTATAAAGTTGTACGTCTTAATAATTTCCCAGTTACTAATTAACGGCTGAAAATGGAAAAAGGTTTTATTTTGTGGTTCACCGGGCTGAGCGGTTCCGGCAAGACAACTATCACCAAGGCTCTCGAACCCGAATTGAAGGCAAGAGGTTGCAAAGTTGAAATATTGGATGGAGATGTCGTTCGCACCAACTTGTCAAAAGGTTTAGGATTTAGCCAAGAAGACCGAGATACTAATATTCGGCGGATTGGATTTGTAGCTCACCTGCTGAGCCGCAATGGAGTAGGCGTAATGACTGCAGCTATTAGCCCCTACAGAGCAATTCGCGACGAAATTAGAGCAATGGAGCCCAATTTTGTTGAAGTATATATCACCGCGCCGTTAGAAGTGTGCGAAGGTCGCGATGTCAAGGGACTATACGCTAAGGCCAGAGCAGGAGAAATTAAGGGTTTTACGGGAATTGACGATCCTTATGAAGAACCGCTCAATCCTGAGATTATTTGTTACACAGAGCGAGAAACTGTGGAAGAGAGTGTTAAAAAAGTTCTAAGCAAGTTAGAAGAGTTGGGTTACATTTGATGGTGGCGGGGTAGGAAGCGGATAGGGGCAAAAGGCGATGGTGAGCAAAAACTATTCAAAATTCAATACTGTCAAAGGTTTCACGGTCAAATTTTTAACAGTGTCAGCGCTGGCTGCAGGTTCATCTCCGGGGATGGCTCAGTTTTTGCCTCCTCCTCCTGCTTTCTCTCCTCCTCCTCCTCCTGGTTCTGCTGTTCCCGTACCCATGCCTCCTGTTCAGGGATTTCCGGCGATTCCGGCAAGTGAACCTTCAAGTGTACGATCGGAAGTTTACACTTTAGGCGCGGGCGATCGTATTCAAATGGACATCTTCAACGTCCCGGAATACAGCGGGCCCAACGGTCAACACCAAGTACAGGCCGACGGTTCCCTGAGTTTGCCGTTAATTGGCAGCGTTTCGGTGTACGGGATGACCTTAGAACAAGCTTCTAATGCTGTTAAAGACAAATACGGCAAATACCTCAAACGTCCTTGGATTACCCTCAAACTGCTGGCAGCGCGTCCTTTGCAAATTGCGATCGCGGGCGAAATTAACCGCCCCGGAGCCTATACAATATCCTCAGCAGCAGGCCCCGGAGGCACAGCAGAGCAAATGGGAACTCAAATGCCAACGATATCGCGGGCTCTGCGAATGGCCGGCGGAATTACGCAGTCAGCAGACGTGCGGCAAATCAAAATCCGCCGCCCCCAGCGCAACGCACCGGAACAAATTATTAGTGTGGATTTGTGGGAATTATTGCAAAACGGCGATTTGCGGGCCGATATGACTTTGCGCGACGGCGATACTATATTCATTCCCACTGTAACTAGCCTCAACCGCCAAGAAGCACCGACTTTAGCAGTAGCTAACATTACCGGACAAAGCACTCAACCAATTAATATTGCTGTGGTGGGCGAAGTAACTCGCCCCGGTACTTATACTTTGGCAAAAGAGGCTCAAAGTAGGGTACAAGAGAATGAAATGGGTGAAAATTCTGGTTTGTTTGCTGCCAGCGAAACCAACAGCGGGGAAACTGTTTTGCAGCAAACTGTAACGAGGGCAATTAAAATGGCCGGCGGCATTACCCCGGTAGCTGATATCAGACAAATACAAGTTCGCCGCCTGACACGGGCGGGTACAGAGCAAATTATTAATGTGAATTTGTGGCAACTTTTGGAAGGGGGAGATGTATCCCAAGATTTAGCGCTGCAACAGGGAGATACGGTAATCGTTCCCAAAGCCGAAGATATCGAGGGAACCCAAGATGAACAAGTGGCTAATTCTAATTTTTCACCTGATACGATTAAGGTGAACATTGTGGGAGAAGTCGTGAAGCCGGGAGCGATTGCGGTGGTTCCCAACACTACTTTAAATCAAGCGCTGGTAGCAGCGGGAGGTTTTAATAAAGCGCGCGCTCAAATGGATTCGGTGGATTTAATTCGCCTCAATCCTAACGGCACAGTTTCCCAGCTAACTGTTAAGGTTAATTTTTCTGCAACTGCCAATGAAGAAACTAATCCCAAACTAAAAAATAATGATGTAATTATGGTAAGGAGATCGGGTCGCGCTACGTTCTCGGATAATGTAGGGGGGACTCTTGCTCCTCTCAGCCCGCTGTTAGGAATATTTCGGTTGTTCGATATTTTTCGGTGATTTGAATAGACTGGCATTAACACGTCAGAAACCCGCTTTCTAGAAAAAATAGCGGTTTGGTAATGAAATATCTAGGAATCAACCGGTTTCCTGAAACTCCGCCAGCGGTACAGACGTTTAAACTAATAAGTTGTAGAAATCAAATGAAACCAGGGAAACAATCTCAAGTAGCACTGTTTAATCATAAAAAAGCCGCTGAGCTGCAAAAAATTTCTTCCGGGCTTTATGCAGAAGATCAATTTTTAGGCAGAGAGAAAACCGAGGAAGAAGAGTTAAGTTTTTGGGAAGTTTGCCGCAGTCGCTCTATCTTAGTCATCGGCGTAGCAGCGGCAGTAACCACCGGGGTTTTCGCCTGGACACTGAATCAAAAAAACGAGTACGAAGGGCGCTTTCAATTATTAGTAGAACCCGCGGTTACTCAAAATACTTTAGCAAAAATCTACTCCGGTGAGCTGAAACTGCAACCAGCGGCCCCGGCGACCGAAGAAAAGGGCGGTTTTGACTACGAATCTCAAATTCAAGTTTTGCAAAGCCCGCAAGTAATGTCGCCGATTATTAAACAGTTGCAGGCTAAGTATCCCGAAATAAATTACAGCTACCTCTTGAACCAAAAAGCAGATAATTTGCCGTTTTCTCAGGAAACCAGGCTGTCAATTAATCGCTTCAAAAATACCAAGATTATCGAAGTTAGATATCGGGATTATGACCCGAAAAAAATTCAGTTTGTTTTGGAAAAA
The DNA here is from genome assembly GCF_036701245.1 of Microcoleus sp. Pol14D4. Taxonomy (NCBI): domain Bacteria; kingdom Bacillati; phylum Cyanobacteriota; class Cyanophyceae; order Oscillatoriales; family Microcoleaceae; genus Microcoleus; species Microcoleus sp. Pol14D4. Next base: position 5,847 of record NZ_JAUBQM010000115.1, on the reverse strand, counting down.
GTTGCGCTTGGCTACCGCAACTACAGCGTGCAAGATACCACAACTCAAATTAGTCAGACTCTGGATTTTGTGAAATCGCAAATTCCCAACCAGCGAAAGCGTCAACAAGCTCTGCAAACAGAAATTCAAAAGTTGCGGCAGCAGTACAATTTCATCGATCCGCAAATTCAAACCCAACAACTCGCGCAGCAAATCAGCCAACTTCAAACGCAAAGATTGGACGCGCAAACGCAGCTCAATCAGCAGAGATTGCTCTATTCCAATCTGCAAAATCAGCTCGGACTGAACCAGAAGCAAGCGCTGATGGCCTCTGCTCTGAGTCAAGCTCCCCGCTATCAAGCGATGCTGACTCAATTGCAGCAATTAGAAGGGCAAATTGCGATTAACTCGGCTACGTTTACAGACGAAACTCCGCAAATGCAATTGTTGCGAGAACAGCGCAAAAACCTAATTCCTTTATTGAAGAAAGAAGCCCAACAGGTTCTGGGCACTGATTTAGCTAAGGTAAATTCGCAAGTGCTGGCTTTTCAAGATCCGGTGCGGATTAAGTTAATCGAGCAGTTTATTGGTACTGCTAATTTAATTCAGGTGCTGGGCGTGCGGAATCAAGTTTTGGAACAAGCTGCTAAGCAGTTGAATCAATACTCTCAAGGATTACCGGTGATTTTGCGGCGCTATTCGGATTTGCAGCGCGAGTTGGATTTGACTAACAATACGCTGAATAGTTTGCTGGCAAAACAGCAAGCTTTGCAGCTTGAAGCTGTGGGCAAAAAAGAGGTGGCTTGGGAAGTTATTGCTAAGCCGGAAATTCCGCGTTACAAAAATGGCGAGTTGATGGCTGTTGCTCCGATTATGCCTTTGAATTTGGCTTTGGGGGGATTGGCTGGTTTGCTGTTTGGTATGCTGGCGGCGCAGTTGGCGGAACGGTTTAAAAATAAAACGGTGTTCCAAACTCCAGAGGATGTCAAACAGTCGATTCGCCTGCCTTTGTTGGGGGTAATTCCTGCTAGCGATAAAATTTTGAGACTTCCTCCTGCTGAGACAAGCCCGGTGGATGTGGCAATTTCGCCGATGCCGACGGATGCTTTTCAAGAAGCTTTTCGATCGCTCAATGCGAATATTCGCTTACTCCACCTTGATACTCCCATCAATTCTTGTGTAATTACTTCTTGTCAAGTAGCTGATGGCAAGTCTACTGTAGCAGTCAATCTGGCGCGGGCAGCAGCAGCAATGGGCCAGCAAGTGCTGTTAGTTGATGCCGATTTGCGGCGCCCGCAGGTACACGAAATGCTGGGTTTACCGAATTGGCAAGGCTTGCACAATGCGATCGCGGATGATGTGGATGTGCAACAGTTGATTTTGCGATCGCCCCGCGATGAAAATTTGTTTGTGTTAACTTCCGGCCCGGTTCCTCTCGATCCCACAAAGGTGCTTTCTTCCCGAAAAATGCAGCATTTAATGGCAGCTTTGTCAAGTCATTTTGACTTAGTTATTTACGATACTCCACCGCTTTTAGGTTTGGCGGATGCGAATTTGTTGGCGGCTCACACTAACGGATTGATGCTGGTAGTGGGGCTGCATCAAACTGAGCGGGAGGCGCTGTTGTTGGCTTTTGAAGATTTGAAAATGGCGGGAATTCCGCTGTTGGGAATGGTGGCGAATAACGATAAAGGCAGCAGGTATTACTATCAGTCTTACGTGCAGGATTACGTCCAGGAACAGTCTGTTTGAGGGAGAGGAATTGAGAAATGTGTAATGGAACAGGCCGTCAGGTCTGTTCTTGAGAATGCAAAGCGGGCGGGACACCGGACAAGATATTTCATCCATCTTGCACCATTAGTTGCGAATAAAGCTGTCATATCAATTCCGGTTTTACTCCTCCGGAATTGTTGACTGTTGACTGTTGACTGTTGACGGGCGGGTCGAAAAACTGAATGGTTGAGTGTTAACTGTTGACTCGATTTTATTATTCCGATGCAACCGGAAACTATATCAGGGGCGGGGGGGACGCCCCACAAGAATATTTAACTTTTGTGGAACAGGCCGTCTAGCCTGTTATTGAGATTTGTGCGTGATTTCAGAAAGACAAATTTTCTTAAGATTTGCGATCGAGACTGTGAACTATAATTAAAAGTAGAGAAATTTAAACAAATCGCGGCACTTGCAACTTCGCAAGACCTAAAAGAAAACGTGGCGGGTAAATTCCTATTTTGTAATACCTTGATACAACTCCCTGCCGAGGCTGAAAACTAGCAGGGAGTTTTGTGTTTTTCACACAGGAGATGAAACAATGGCTATTGCTACTATCAACCCGGCAACGGGAGAAACGCTGAAAACCTTCGAGCCGATCGCGGATGAGGTAATAGAAGCTAAGCTGGAATTAGCACAGCAAGCTTTTAAAAAATACCGCCAACTGCCGTTTGAGCAGAGAGCTCTGTGGATGCAGAAAGCTGCGGACATCTTGGAGCGCGATCGCGAAATTTACGCTGAAATGATGACCCTGGAAATGGGCAAAACGCTAAAATCTGCGATCGGCGAAGTGGAAAAATGCGCCTTAGTTTGTCGGTATTACGCCAAAAATGCAGCTCAATTTATGGCAGACGTACCGGCAACTACCGATGCTACCAGCAGCTTTGTCCGCTACCAACCGCTGGGCGCTATTTTAGCCGTTATGCCGTGGAATTTCCCATTTTGGCAAGTTTTTCGGTTTGCGGCGCCCGCGCTGATGGCGGGCAATGTCGGCTTGCTCAAACACGCTTCCAACGTGCCTCAGTGCGCTTTGAAAATCGAAGAAATTTTTACGCTTGCTGGCTTTCCCGAAGGAGTTTTTCAAACTTTGTTAGTGGGTTCGGACAAGGTAGCCGATATCGTTGCGGACGATCGTATAAAAGCAGCAACTCTCACTGGTAGCGAACCAGCGGGTGAAAGTTTGGCAGCAAATGCGGGCAAAAATTTGAAAAAAGTAGTGCTGGAATTGGGAGGGAGCGACCCATTTATTGTAATGTCCAGCGCCGATGTAGCAGCAGCTTTATCAACTGCTGTGACATCCCGGATGCTCAATAACGGTCAATCTTGCATCGCCGCCAAACGCTTTATTTTAGTAGAAGAGATTGCCGACGAATTTATCACAGGATTTGTCGAAAAATTCGAGCAATTAAAAGTAGGCGATCCGATGTTGCCAGAAACCGATATCGGCCCTTTAGCTACTCCCGCAATCCTCAAAGACTTGGACAATCAAGTACAAACTTGCATCCAATCGGGAGCAAAACTTCTGACAGGTGGCCGCCCATTGTCAGAGAAGACCGGCAATTTCTACTTGCCAACTATTCTGGCAGACATTCCGCCGAATGCCTCTGCCCGTCAAGAAGAATTTTTCGGGCCTGTAGCTTTAGTATTCCGAGTTGCAGGCATCGATGAGGCCATCGAACTCGCAAATAGCACATCTTTTGGCTTGGGTGCGTCAGCTTGGACTACAGTAAACTCAGAGAGCGATCGCTTTATTTCCGAACTAGAGGCCGGCGCGGTATTCATCAACGGTTTAGTAAAATCCGACCCGAGATTGCCCTTCGGTGGCATCAAACGCTCCGGTTACGGACGCGAATTGAGCATCCAAGGAATTCACGAATTTGTTAACATTAAAACAGTGTGGGTGAAATAAGCTCCCACTCTATCAACCGATCGCACAAATCTACATAAGTCTGCGTTTATCTGCGTTTACCTGCGGTTAAAAATGTCCGTATAGTATTTTTGCGATCGGTTGAAAAAGACCAAAAACCCCCATTAACCGAGGAGAGAAACGGAAATGAACACAGCTCAACTATTGGTGAAATGTTTAGAAAATGAAGGCGTCGAATACGTCTTCGGACTTCCCGGAGAAGAAAATTTAGAAATTCTAGAAGCCCTGAGAAACTCTTCAATTAAATTTATTACTACTCGTCACGAACAAGGCGCGGCTTTCATGGCCGACGTTTACGGTCGTCTCACCGGCAAAGCCGGCGTTTGCTTGTCCACCTTGGGTCCAGGCGCAACTAACTTAATGACAGGAGTGGCTGACGCCAATTTAGACGGCGCTCCTTTAATAGCAATTACCGGACAAGTCGGCACAGACAGGATGCACATAGAATCGCACCAATATTTAGATTTGGTTGCCATGTTTGAGCCAGTTACTAAATGGAATGCTCAAATTGTTCGCCCCAGCACGACGGCAGAAATTGTCCGCAAAGCCTTTAAAGTAGCTCAAAGTGAAAAGCCCGGAGCAGTTCACATTGACTTACCTGAAAACATCGCAGCAATGCCTGCTGAAGGAAATCCGCTCACCAAAGACAACCGCGAAAAAACTTTTGGCGCTTACCAAAGCTTGAATAAAGCTGCTGTGGCAATTTCCAAGGCTAAAAGTCCTCTGCTTTTAGTAGGAAACGGCGCGATCCGTGCTAACGCCAGCGATGCTTTGACACAATTTGCTACTCGATTGAATATTCCCGTAGCTAATACTTTCATGGGCAAAGGTGTAATTCCTTACACTCATCCTTTGGCACTGTGGACGACGGGACTGCAAAAACGGGATTATATTAGCTGTGCTTTTGAAGAAACGGATTTAGTGATTGCTGTTGGCTACGATTTGATTGAATATTCCCCGAAGAAGTGGAATCCAGAAGGAAAAATTCCGATTATTCACATTGGATCTTTGCCAGCAGAAATTGACAGCAGTTATATTCCTCTTATAGAAGTTGTGGGAGATATTTCTGATTCCCTCAATGAAATTTTGCAGCGTGCCGATCGCATGGAGAAAGTAGACCCTTTTGCTAAGCAATTGCGGGCGGATATTCGCGCTGGGTACGAACAATATGCAGCCGACGACGGTTTCCCGATCAAGCCACAAAAACTCATTTACGATTTGCGGCAAGTCCTGGGCCCGGAAGATATTCTTATATCGGATGTGGGAGCTCACAAAATGTGGATCGCGCGGCACTATCATTGCGATCGCCCGAATACCTGTCTGATTTCTAACGGATTTGCGGCGATGGGAATTGCGATTCCGGGTGCGGTAGCTGCAAAACTCGTTTATCCCGATCGCAAAGTAATAGCAGCCACTGGCGACGGTGGTTTTATGATGAATTGCCAAGAGTTAGAAACTGCTTTGCGAGTCGGTACTAATTTTGTGACGCTGATATTTAATGACGGCGGTTACGGGTTAATTGAATGGAAGCAGCAAGATTATTTTGGTCATTCAGATTTCGTCAAATTTGGCAACCCCGATTTTGTGAAATTTGCGGAAAGTATGGGTTTAAAAGGCTATCGAGTGGAATCTGCAACAGATTTAATTCCGATTCTGAAAGAAGCCCTTGCTCAAGATATTCCTTGCGTTATTGACTGTCCGGTAGACTATCGGGAAAATGCGCGTTTCAGTCAATTATCGGGGGATATGAGTTGCAATTTGTAAGTTAAGCAATGGGTAAGATCCTGTCCGGCTAAAGCAGCATAAATTCATTTGGGCGGGCTGCAGTACCCGCCCCACAAGAACATTAATTTTTGGTGTCGGACTTAGTGTTAAATACTTCATCTAGATTGGAGTTTAGACTAAGCATAAATTGACTCCTGGTTAGCGGAGTGAAATTTTAGTGAATTTAGAAAGAGTTTTCAAGGTTAAGTTACGACTTTTGGTGATTTTTGGAACCGACCTTTAGCCTTTTTAATCACGGGATAGCGACATCTTTGAGTACGAAGTTTACCTTCTGGCCATCCGGCACAATTTCCTCGACGTTTGGGAGAAACTGTAGTTTAGACTAACCAAAGATGAGAACGGTGGCAAAAGAAGAACTAGAGCCACCGCGCCAGGAGAGAATGAGG
>NZ_JAUBQM010000114.1:0-13129 GCF_036701245.1 Microcoleus sp. Pol14D4 | reverse complement strand
GGGATTTTAAAGTCCCAAAAGCCTTTCGATCCTAATTATTTGACTGCTACCCCTTGACAGGTCAAGACAGTATCTACGGTTAATCTTAGCTCAGTGGCTCGATTCCTGCCAAATCCAAAATTTGAGGAATTAAATCTTCTCGTTTGACGGCCATCATGTGAACTCCTTGACAAATCTGCCGCGCTAGCTTGACTTGTTCTGCCGCAATTTTTATGCCTTCCTGCAAAGGTTCTGGAGCTTTTGCTAAACGATCGATCGTCTCTTGTGGGATGTGAACTCCCGGCACGTATTTTTTAATAAATTCAGCATTTTTAGCTGATTTAAATAGAAAAATTCCTGCTAAAATGGGTTTGTTGCAGCCAGCAGCAATATTGTGCATAAACTTATCTAAAAGTTCAAAGTCGGTAATTAATTGACTTTGAAAAAATTGCGCTCCTGCTTCTAATTTTTTCTCAAATCGACTTTGCAAACCAGACAAACTGGGGCATTGGGGATCGACGGCAGCACCGACAAATAAATCGGTAAATCCGTCTGTTAAAGGTTTGTCATTCCAGTCTTTGCCCCCATTCATTTTTTGGATGACTTGTAACAGCCGAACTGATTCAAAATCGAATACACTTTTTGCTTTAGGATGGTCGCCGGCTTTAACGGGATCGCCTGTAAGTGCTAATACATTGCGAATGCCTAAAGCGTGGGCTCCCATGAGATCCGCTTGCAGGCCAATTTGATTGCGATCGCGACAAGCAACTTGACAAATTGGCTCAATTCCGTGCTGCACTAAAATCGCCGAAACTGCTAGCGGACACATTCGCAAAACTGCGCGACTCCCGTCGGTGATATTAATGGCGTGTACTCTATTTTTTAGGCGTTCAGCCATTTGAATTGTGTGAGTCATGTCGCCGCCTTTTGGTGGGGCAACTTCGGCGGTAATTATAAATTCTCCGGGGGTGGTGCAGGCTGTGCGAAAACGGTTCATGATTATTTGTCTGTTATTGGTTATTGGTTATTTGTTATTTGAGAGTTGACAGTTGTTAGTTGACAGTTGAGAGTTGGCAGTTGGCAGTTGTCATTTTTCAACAGTAACCAATAACAACTCACAACTAACAACTAAACAGGTAAAGAATAACCGAAAGCTGTCTTCACCTTAGTTAGAGTTTGATTAGCAATAGCTTCTGCTTGTTCTCTTCCGCGACGTAGTACAGACTCTAAATATCCCGGATCGTCCATTATTTCCTTGTATTTATCCTGAATTGGTTTAAGGGCATTAATTGTCGTCTCTGTCAGCAAGGGTTTAAAATCTCCCCAACCCATGTTTTCACACTCCGTTGCTACTTCTTCCTTAGATTTGCCGGAAAGCAGGAGATAAAGTGTCAGCAAATTTCTCGCTTCGGGGCGATCGGGGTCGTCAAAAGTCAAACCCCGCACGGCATCTGTTTTGCAGCGCTTGATTTTTTTGGCGATCGTATCTGGCGAATCCAATAAATTAATTCGACTTTGTTCGGAAGGGTCAGATTTCGACATCTTGCGCGTGCCATCTGTCAAACTCATCACCCTCGCACCGTCAGTCCGAATTAACGGTTCGGGAAGTTTCAATACTGGCTTTTCGGGTGTGCCGAATTGGTGATTCAATCTGATGACAATATCGCGGGTGAGTTCCAAATGCTGTTTTTGGTCTTCTCCCACTGGCACTTTGTCTGCATCGTAAAGCAAAATATCTGCTGCCATTAACACGGGATAATTTAGCAAACCTGCGTTGACATTTTCACCTTGTTTAACTGCTTTTTCTTTAAACTGAATCATATCTTCGAGCCAGTTAATCGGCGTAATGCAGTTTAGCAGCCATGCTAGTTCTGTGTGAGCCGAGACGTGGGATTGCACGAAAATAGTAGAATATTCTAAATCGATGCCGCAAGCTAAATAGAGTGCGGCGATCGTGTAAGTGTCGGAGGCTAGAGTTGCTGGATTGTGCGGTGCGGTAATTGCGTGCAAATCGACTACGCAGAAGTAATTTTCGTACTGACTTTGACCTTCTACCCAGTTGCGAATTGCACCGAGATAATTACCGAGGTGAAGATTGCCTGTTGGCTGAACTCCTGAAAGAACGCGCTGTTTGCCCATGAGGAAAGAATAGAATTGAAGTCACATTTCTATATTGACACGTTATTTCAATTTCAGAGCCTCTAATTTTCTGGCGGTTGACTTTTGACTGTTGACTGCTGACTGCTGACTGTTGACTGTTGACTGTTGACTGCTGACTGTTGACTGTTGACTGACAACTAACAAGTGACAACTAACAACTGACAACTAACAACTGACAACTGACTAATTACCAATCTGTCAGCAACCTTGCTTTCCGCAAAACAAATGTCAGAACAGTTTCTTCGCCGGTAATAATATCGGCTCTGCCTTCCATTCCGGATTGAATCGAATACTGGCGGGGGACATTAGCCGGGGAGTTTCCGAAAAATTGACCGTTGGCGGATTTGAGTTTTGTTAAATAAGTTTGTTCAGGCTTAATTGCCACTTCGTAATAAGCTGTACCTAAATTATTAGTGGGATTTTGAGTGGCGATCGCATCTGGGGCGATTTCGCTGACAGTTCCTTTTAATGTGCCGTAATCGGGAAAAGGCAAAGCCGAAATCCTGATCTGTACGGGTTGGCCGATTTGGATGCGGGCGATGTCTTGGGATGTCACCTTGGCTTTGACTACCAGGGGTACGTCGCTGGGGACGATTTGGGCGATCGCGCTGCCGGCTTGTACGGTTTGACCGGTATTTTGTACTTCCAATCTGAGAATTGTACCATCAGCGGGCGCGCGGATCACGCTATTTTCGAGTTTTAAGTCAATTTGATTTAGTTCTTTTTTAGCTTGAACCAATTGTTGTTGAATGGACGATCGCTTGACTAGCAAAACCCGCCGACTTCGGCCCAGTCTTTCGGCGACATCTGGCAGCGAGGTGGCGAATTTTACTAGAGCGGATTCGATTAATTCCTGTTGGGCGGAACTTTCACTTTGGATGGTTTTAAATTGGGCGCTGGCCAAAATTTGATTTTCTAAGTCGCGCAGTTGCTGGTTGATTTGCTGTGCTGCTGTTTGAGACTGATTAATTATTTCTTGTAACTGCTTTTTTTGAGCGTCCAAACGCGAAGCGTCTACAACTGCGATCGCATCTCCTTCTTTTACTGTCTGATTCTCGCTGACAGCAATGCTTTCGACGGTTCCTTCGGTTGCTGCTTGCACGACGCGCACTTCTCCCGCCGGACGGACGATCGCATCTGCTTTGACTGTAGCGCTGTATTTGGTGACGCTCGCAAGGGCGATCGCACCCCCAAACGTCGCCACCATCAAAATTCCCCCCAAAGTCGTCCAGCGGCTGACAGGGGGCAAAAACTGGTCGTTATCAAAGGTTTCAGCGGGTGTGGCTTCGGGAATAGGAGACATGGCGGCAATGGGGGTAATGAGGAGTTAAAAATTAAAAAATAAACATGGCGACAAATAAGGAGAGCGCATATTTATTTTTTCACATTTATTTTTAGCTTTCCGGATAGCGCGGATCGGTTTAGATGTTTCAATCAAAATTCGCAGGGTAAAGCTAAAAATCCGCACGAATTCCTTGGATGAGTCGCAAAACTTGGCTAGCAGATCGAGACAGATCAAAAAAAACCGGGTTCTATTGTGATTGCACGTAAGTATTGAATATGTCACCTAGCCTTTGGCCTTCGCTAAATCTCTCTGAGGGAGATGAAAAAGTCGGGGCTGCAAATTTTTAATTAATTAAATTCCCAAGGAGTTCGTCATGCTTGAAAATCTACAAAATTCGCTATTCACCGAACTAACGGAGGCAGAATCTGCTACTGTCAGCGGTGCCAGTATTGCCGCAGGTGTCAGCGGTACCAGCAGCAACAGCGATGCCAGCAATAGCACGGGTAATGGCGTCAATATGCTATTTTTTGTACCGCAGCCCGGTCAACTTTATATGTACGATCCGATTCGCCAGCGTCCGTACAAAACCCTAGTAGTTTAGAAAAGCGAGTCAGGTTGTGCGATCGAGTAAATTTGGAAAATTCATCCGTAATATTCCGGAGAACGATCGGCATTGGAGAAATATAGATTAGTAGTTAAACGATACTAGAAAAATTCAATAGTTTCTAGTTTGTATTCACTCAATTTCATCAACCAAACGGAGTCTATCATGCAAGAAACTACAGACACCTCACTGTTTACCGAAGTCACCCCTGAAGAATCTGCCAGCGTCAACGGTGGCTACTATTATTCGACGAGATACAACGACAACTGTTACCGTGGTGCGACACGTCACATTGTGTACCGCCGGAATTGTGATGGTACTTTCAGAGCAGTAGCTCGCTACTGGTAAAGTTCAGTTGTGTAAAATTCCATCGATCTATTGATGTGAATTAATAAAGCACCCATAAACTTATGGGTGCTTTGTTCTGATTGGGTACTCGGTGAGGGGTAATGTTCATTAGGCTCTACTCATTATTCATTTGGCCAAATGTTAAAGAACATTCCTTTTATCCGAGAAATGCCTTTCTCCGGACGAGTAAATAGGTTGATGAAATATCAGGTTGTGCTCCAGCAGAGCGAAGAAGATTGTGGCGCGGCTTGTCTGGCTTCGATCGCCAAATTTTACGGACAGAATTTTACAATTAGCCGCTTGCGAGAATTTGTGGGCACCGGTCAACAAGGGACGACTTTACTGGGCTTGAAACAAGGCGCTGAGGCGATCGGCTTTAATGCTCGATCGGTGCGAGCGGCCGCTGCAATTTTAGACAAGCTCGATGATGCCCCTCTACCGATGATTATTCACTGGAGCGGCTATCACTGGGTTGTTTTGTACGGCAAACAGGGCAACCAATATGCGATCGGCGATCCGGCTGTCGGTATGCGCTATGTTTCTAAAGCAGAATTAGCAGCAGCTTGGACAGATTGGCTGTGCTTGCTAGTAGAACCCGATGCTGAGCGGTTTTTTGCAGCAGCAGAGGGTCAACCGCCCGCTAATTCCTTACAAAAATGGATGCGCCGGATTGGGATTTACCGCCCGATTTTAATGGAAGCATTTTTGCTGAATGCAGTCTTGGGTTTGCTGTCGATTTCTTCGCCTTTTCTAGTTCAACTGCTCACGGACGACATTCTGGTGCGGGGCGACAGACAACTCCTGGCGAGTGTGGCGATCGCAGTTATAGTTATGAACCTTTTTAGCAGCAGTTTAGGATTGATACAGTCGAACTTAATTGCTCAGTTTTCTCAGCGTTTAGAGTTGGGATTGGTGATGGAATTCGCTCGCAAATTTCTGCGATTGCCTTTGAGTTTTTACGAAGCAAGACGCAGTGGCGAAATTGTCAGTAGATTACAAGATATCCAAGAAATCAATAAATTAGTTTCTCAAGTCGCTATCAGCTTGCCCAGTCAATTTTTTATCGCTGTAGTTTCTTTTATCTTTATGTTGTTTTACAGCAAGGAACTGACGTTAGCAGCTACAGCTCTAGCTCTTTTAATGACTGCCTCTACAGTGGTCTTTCTGCCCGTATTGCAGCAAAAAACGCGCAGTTTATTTGTGCTGGAAGCAGAAACTCAAGGCGTTTTAGTAGAAACTTTTAAAGGCGCGCTGACTGTCAAAACTACTACCAGCGGTCAGCAACTTTGGGAAGAATTTCAAACCCGCTTCGGTCGCTTAGCAAAGCTAACTTTTCGCACTACACAAATTGGCATTCTCAACAATATATTTTCTGGTTTTGTTGGCTCTGCTGGCAGCATTACTCTGCTGTGGCTTGGTAGCGGTTTGGTGATTGACAAGGTATTGAGTATAGGTCAGTTGCTAGCGTTTATTAGCATGAATCAAAACGTTACTACTTGGGTGAATTCGCTAGTAGGATTTACTGACGAGATGACTCGCGTGCAGACAGCTACTCAACGGCTGTCGGAAGTTATAGATGCTGAACCGGAAACTAAAGACGATACGAATAAACCTTTTGTAACTATTCAGAACCACGACGGTGTTGTTTGCAAGAGTGTTAGTTTTCACTACCCCGGCAGACTTGACTTGCTGGAAAATTTTTCCGTTACGTTTCCCGGCGGTCAAGCAATTGCTTTAATCGGCAATTCCGGGTGCGGAAAAAGTACGCTGGCTAAAGTAATTGCTGGTCTGTACCCGCTGCAATCTGGTAATATTAGAATTGGCGGTTACAACTTGCAGGATTTGTCTCTCGACAGTCTCAGACAGCAGGTAGTATTGGTTCCTCAAGAAGCGCATTTTTGGAGCCGTTCGATTCTCGAAAATTTTCGTTTGGGCAGTCCAGATATCAGCTTTGAACAGATTGTTAAAGTTTGCAAAATTGCGGGGGCGGATGAATTTATCAGCCAATTGCCGGATAAATATCAAACTGTTTTAGGGGAGTTTGGAGCAAATATTTCTGGCGGACAAAGACAAAGATTGGCGATCGCCCGCGCTATTCTCAACAACCCGCCTGTATTGATTTTAGACGAATCTACCGCAGGGCTTGACCCCGCAAGCGAAGCGGAAGTTTTAGAACAATTGTTGATGTATCGCCACGGGAAAACGACGATTTTTATCAGTCACAGACCGCGAGTGATCGATCGCGCCGATTGGATTATCATGTTAGAGCGCGGTCGGTTGAAACTGCAAGGCTCGGCTGCAAAATTGCGATCGATTCCCGGAGATCATTTAGAATTTTTGCATCCTTGAGCGAGTTAATAAAACGACAGGTTGAAATCTGTCGCTACACAAACAACACCGGGAGCATCTCACTTTTGCACCCCACTCCAACCCTCCCCGAACCCGCGGGGAGAAATTAAGAAATTCACAAATGATCCGAGGATTGCTATATCGTTGACTGTTGCATCGGAATTATCAAATCGAGTCAACAGTCAACAGTCAACAGTCAACAATCATTTCGCTCGTGCAACCGGAATTGAGATCACTCATGACTAATAACTTCTCTAAGATTCTTGAGCTAAAGTACATCGATCGCACAATCCGAAAAACTCCAAAGTGTGATAATAAATTTTGAAAGAATGAGATTGTTGTAGTTGGCTTTCTAAGTGGTGGACGGGACATTCGTCGATCGTAATGGAGGTGCCGCATTCCAGACAAGTTAGGTGGTGTTGGTCTTGGTGGGCGGCACCGTAGAGAGACTCGCCACTAGCGAGAGTTCTGACGTGAACGAACCCCTCTCGCTTTAAACCGTCGAGGGAGCGGTAAACGGTTGCTAAGCCCATGCTTTGGTCGCTGTTACGCAGTTCTAAGTAGATATCTTGCGCTGAGAGCGATCGATTCAAGTGCTTGAGCAAATGTAAAATACGCTCCTGACTGCGGGTGCGGTTGGTTCTCATAATTTTTTGTGTAATCTGCTAGAGTCAAATCAGTCCCTATTTCTAGGCTATCTTACTTGGGCGAACCAAATGGCGATCGGCGCGCAGCTCGGTTGTAGAATACAATGGGGCTAACTTTCACATCACCTACCGCAACATTCCCGTGACTCAGAAATATCTTGCCCAAATCTATGTTACCCTCCGCCCTTCTGTTTTAGATCCCGCCGGCACTGCCGTACAGTCTGGTTTGCAACACATGGGATACGACAATGTTGAGCGTGTGCGAATCGGGAAGTACGTTGAATTGACGCTGACTGCTGCTGGTGAGTCGGAGGCCCGCGAACAACTCGATCGCGTTTGCGACCAACTTTTGGCCAATCCAGTGATTGAAAATTATCGCTTTGATTTGACTGAAATTCCTGTTGCTGTGGAGACAGCGGCCGCATAAATGCGATCGCCCCTAGGGTATTTTTAAACCCGGAGATCCCCCCTAACCCCCCTTAATAAGGGGGGGACAAGAGTGTTCAAAGTCTCTGTTAACAATACAAGAACTAGAACGACTCAAATTCCCCCTTCTTAAGGGGGATTTAGGGGGATCTAGACTTTGATACAAGCGAGAGAAACATAAGATTTTAGTCTTAAGTTGACACCTCTTCCTTCTTCCTGACATCCGTTACATCCGTTACATAATCCGTTGCCGAACTTCCTTCTTCCCTCTTCCTTCAGCTTATGAAATTTGGAGTTATTGTTTTTCCGGGTTCAAATTGCGATCGCGATGTGGTGTGGGTGACTCAAGGGTTACTCCACCAACCGACGCGGATGATTTGGCACGAAGATACCGATATTTCGGATATTGATGTCATTGTAATTCCCGGTGGTTTCAGTTACGGAGATTATTTGCGGTGCGGCGCGATCGCCCGTTTTTCTCCGGCGATGCGGGCTACTGCGGAACACGCGAAACAGGGCAAACTTGTACTGGGTATTTGCAACGGTTTTCAGGTGTTGACTGAAGCTGGTTTGTTGCCCGGTGCTCTGGTGCGGAATGCGGGGTTGAATTTTATTTGCGATCGGGCTTCTTTGAAAGTCGAACGCGGTAATACTCGTTGGACTGCGGCTTATACTACGGGTGAAATCATCGATTTGCCGATCGCCCACGGTGAAGGCAACTATTATGCCGATGCCGATACTTTAGCAGAGTTAGAAGACCACGAACAAGTGCTGTTTCGCTACTGCACAGAGGCGGGCAAAATTAGCGATGCTGGCAATCCGAACGGTTCGTTAAATAATATTGCCGGTATTTGCAATCGGGCGGGCAATGTATTAGGAATGATGCCACATCCTGAGAGGGCTTCCGATCCGATGTTGGGCGAAACTGATGGGGTGAAATTGTTTCAAGGATTGCTGATGGCAACTGTGGCTGCTGTTTTGTAGTTGATATTTGGGGTGTCTATAATTTTATGAACAGGCAAGATGCCTGTTCCACAACAGATTAAATTTATTGTGGGCCGGGCCGGAAAGCCCGCTCTTTGCAACAGGCAAGATGCCTGTTCCACAACAGATTAAATTCATCTACAAATAGACATCTCCAATAATTACTGTGGAACAGGCATCCTGCCTGTTCTTGACAAGCTTTAACTGGTTCCCATGCTCCAGCCTGGGAACCTATATCCAGAGGCTCTGCCTCGCTTTAAAGCGACGCACCTACCAAATTAAAAATGCTAAAATGATTTGAGAGTCAATACATCGGAGAACAGTCCTATGCCTTCACCCTTTCCTGGAATGGACCCCTACTTAGAACACCCCGATTTCTGGCAGGAAACTCACAATCGATTGATTATCGCGATCGCGGATACCATCATGCCTCAAATTCGCCCTAAATATGAGGTGGCAATTGACAAACGCATCTATGAAATTACCGATCCAAATGACAGTAACAGCGACTCCCTTTTAGTAGGTATCCCCGATGTCGCGATTAAGCGTCCATCTAATAACCCGAATATTCCTACAGGTTCAGTTGCCACTGTAAGTATAACACTTCCGACTACCGTTAAAGTGCCTGCTCCTGAAAAAATTAAACAGACTTACCTGGAAGTGCGAGAAATGGCAACGAAACAAGTTGTTACCGCAATTGAAATTCTTTCTCCTGTCAACAAACGTAGTGGAGAAGGAAGAATTACTTATCTCAAAAAACGCCAGAGTATTTTAGGTAGCTTAACCAATTTAGTCGAAATCGATTTACTACGAAAATGGGAATCTATGCCCATTCTTAATAATTCTATTCAAAGCGATTATCGGATTTTAGTCAGTTCCAGCGAGCGCCGCCCGTTTGCCGAACTTTATGCTTTTAATCTTCGCGATTCTTTACCTATATTTCCGCTTCCCTTGCGCGAGGAAGATGTAGAACCTATTGTTAATTTACCAGAAATATTTGCAGGTATTTACGATCGCGCTGGCTATGATTATCGGATCGATTACGATCGAGAACCCGTACCGTCTCTATCAGAAGAAGATCGGGCTTGGGCTACCCAAATTTTGCAAGAAAAAGAACTTCGAGATAATTAATTATATTTTACTTTATATCCTAGGGTTAGTCGCGATCGACAATCTCTAAATCAACTTGAAAATTTCGCAGTGAGGGACTAAACGGCAGCCGGCCAGATATAATTACTACTAACTATTTAAAAGAGGAATGTTTATTTTATGCCGCTAATGGACTTAGCTAATTTTAAAACTAGGGTAATTGGATGCAGTGCGGTGATGGCTATTGGACAAGTTATTTCAAATGCGATCGCCAATCCGGCAACTCAAGCAGCAGCGGGTATGATCGGCGGGCCGATCGCAGTTGGGGGAGTTTCGATTTTGGCGGCGATTGCTAGTGGTATAGCGGGGAATATCGCGGCTAATGACCTCGGAAATCGGATGACGGAACGGTTGAGCAGAAATCCGAGGATTCTCGATAATCACGATTTGATTAAGGCGGCGGGTGAGGCGATCGGCTATATTTTGAGAGAGGTTGCGAAGTCCGATCGCCTAATTGCGATCGCCGAAACCAAAAAATTGCCTTATCCAGAAACAGCACTCAGTCAATTAGCCGAGAAAACTCCTGAATACTGGCTGGATATTAACACGAATACAGCCGACTTGTCAAGGGGCTTAAATATTTCCGAAGACCAGTTAACCAAGATTTTTTCTGCGGATGCCGAGGAGTTTGATCGAGTAACCGGATTGACAACGGCAGATTGGGCAAGTTTCGTCAACGAATTCGCGGCCAGCGAGGGGAAATCCTTCGATGCGGAAATTGTGGAATTTGTGGCGGACAAGCTGTACGCAACTTTCCCGAAAGCGTACCGCGAAGTGCTGAAACTCGATGCGGCGAAGGGAGGAGAAAAGTTTGCGGCGATGCTGTTGAATCTGCACCAAATTGCTTTGGCACAACTCAAAGAGTTGGGGCTGCGAAATGGGGAAATTCTGCAAAAGTTGGAGGCAGTGGCGACTGGGCAGCAGATTTGTCAAGTGATGGTGAAATTGGAAGCCATAGAAATTGGCATCCGCGACGATTTGGCGCAACTTAAAACATCACTGGAACGATTTATCGATACTTCCGCGCCCAGATTGCCGCCTCCCTACGAGTGCGAAACGATTATTGCAGACCGGACTCAAGACTTTACCGGCCGCCAATTTGTGTTTGCAGCAATTGCCGATTTTTTGCAGAACAATCGCAAAGGCTATTTTGTTTTAGAAGCAGATCCTGGTGTCGGGAAAAGTTCAATTATGGCCAAGTTAGTGCTGCTGCTGAAGCGGCGCTGCGTTGCCCATTTTAACTCGCAATCTCAAGGCATTGTCCGCACCGAACAATTTCTGGAAAATGCCTGCACTCAGTTAATTCAAGGCTATCAACTAAATTATCCGCAACTTCCGGAAAATGCGACCAGAGATGGCAACTTTCTGAGTCGGTTGTTGGGGGAAGTCAGCGCTAAATTGGGCGGCAAAAAGTTGATTGTGGTGGTGGATGCCCTGGATGAAGTGGATTCGTGTTTGCAGGGGCGCGGCAGCAATGTCCTGTATTTGCCAGATGCTTTGCCGGATAATGTTTATTTTATTGTCTCGAAGCGACCGGAATCTCTGCCTTTGCCAAATCATCAGGTTTTTGATTTGATGCAGTACAGTGCAGAAAGTTTGGCGGATGTCAAGCTTTATATTGACAAACGCACCAGCAACAGCGCGTCAATTCAGAGTTGGATTAACCGTCAAAATTTGCAGCGAGAACAGTTTGTGGCGGCGGTGGCTGAAAAAAGCCAGAATAACTTTATGTACCTGCGCTATGTGCTGAATGATATCGATAGCGGCAAGTACAGCGATGTGAATTTGCAAGATTTGCCGAGGGAGTTGGAAGGATATTATGACAAGCATTGGGCGCGGATGGAAATGGCGGTTAGAGATAAAGAATTGCGCCGCCGGAAGTTGAAGGTGATTTATTTGTTGACCAAAACTCGCAAGCCGGTTTCCTGCGATATTTTGGCGGATTTTGCTGAGGAAGATGCTTTGGATGTGCAGGAAGTTCTGGATGATTGGGAACAGTTTCTGCGCCGTAGCAGCGACACTCCCCCAGATTACAGTATCTATCACGCGAGTTTCCAAAGATTTCTACATCGAAAAGATGTTGTGCAGAAAGCTGGGGTGTCGCTGCGGGATATTGAAACGGCGATTTCTGATAATTTGTGGGAGGATTTGTACGGCGATGAGTAAGTTTAAAGAACGGTTGGGGAAAATGTCGCCGAAAAAGCGGCTTTATGCTTTGGAAACTCTGCCGGGGCATTTGGCGGAGAGCGTTCAAGGGGAAAAATTGCATCAGTTGTTAACGGATTTCGATTTTATTGAGGCGAAGTTGGATGCGTTGGGGGTACAAGCCTTAATTGAGGATTATGATTTGGCGAATAATTCTGATGTTTTGTTGTCGGAGGTGCAAGCGGAAACGCTGAAATTGATTCAAGGGGCAATTCGGAAGTCGGCGCACGTTTTGGAGAGGGATAAAACGCAACTGCCAGGGCAATTGTTGGGGAGGTTACTACCTCATGAAGTGACTATAGTTGTAGATAAATCTAAGTATTTTTGGGAGGATTTACCGTTGATTGGTAGGTTTACCCCCCGTAAACCTGTCAAAAAAGTGACGGAAAAAATCTCGTCACCTGATGACATTCAAGCCATTTTGGAACAAGCAAAGCAGTGGAAAGATAGTCCTTGGCTGCGGCCTTTGAAAGCTAATTTAGAACGGGCAAATGAAGGGGCATTGCGAACCCTCATCGGTCATAGTGACTGGGTATATGCAGTAGCGATCGCACCAGACGGAAAAACAGCGATTTCCGCTTCATGGGATAACACCCTGAAAATCTGGGACACCGAGACAGACTTGGAACTCAAAACTCTCACCGGTCATAGTGCATCGGTAACGGCAGTAGCGATCGCACCAGACGGAAAAACAGCGATTTCCGCTTCAAGGGATAATACCCTGAAAATTTGGGACACCCAGACAGGCTCGGAACTCAAAACTCTCATCGGTCATAGTGACTGGGTAAGTGCAGTGGCGATCGCACCAGACGGCAAAACAGCGATTTCCGCTTCAGAGGATGAAACCCTGAAAATCTGGGACACCCAGACAGGCCGGGAAGTGAAAACTCTCACGGGTCATAGTAACTCGGTATGGGCAGTGGCGATCGCACCAGACGGCAAAACAGCGATTTCCGCTTCAGAGGATGAAACCCTGAAAATCTGGGACACCCA
>NZ_JAUBQM010000113.1:0-14225 GCF_036701245.1 Microcoleus sp. Pol14D4 | reverse complement strand
TATCCTTGCTCTTCGCTGTGCTTATCTCAACGGTCAACTTTCACTTTGATGTATTTGCCAAACTGAGATGCACCCAAAGATGTCGGCCTTGGGAAACTTAGTTGCTGGCGTTGCTCATGAAATTAATAACCCTATCGGCTTTATTGCGGGCAATTTGAATGAAGCTAAGTCCACAGTTAAAGACTTAGTGGATCATCTCAACCTCTATCGCGATCGCGCCCTAGAAACAGAGATTGCCGACCATGCCGAAGATATCGATTTAGACTATATTATCGAAGACCTGCCCAAAATCATCGACTCGATGCAACTGGGATGCGATCGCATTAAAAGTATCAGCACTAGCCTCCGCACGTTTTCTAGAGCTGACAAAGACTACAAAGCGCCCTTCAACATCCACGAGGGCATAGACAGCACGATCTTAATTCTCAAATATCGATTGAAAGCCAACGATCGGCGACCCGCAATCGTTGTAGTGAAAGACTACGGCAATATTCCCGAGATCGAATGCTTCCCCGGACAGCTAAACCAGGTGTTTATGAACATTATGGCCAATGCGATCGATGCCTTAGATGAGTCAAATATTGGGCGGACTTTTGCCCAAATCAAGGCTAACCCTAATCGGATTAAAATTATAACCTCCGCGGACAATCAAGAGGTAAAAATCACCATTGCTGATAATGGTCAAGGGATGAGTGAATCAGTCAAACAAAAGATTTTTGACCATTTATTTACAACGAAAGCTGTAGGGAAAGGCACGGGGTTAGGATTGGCGATCGCTCAACAAATCGTTACAGAAAAACATGGCGGTTCCATCCACGTTAACTCGATACTAGAAGAAGGAACTGAATTTATCATCACTTTACCTTTTGCGGCAAAATAAAACCGTTAATTTTCCCTAGCATCCAGACTCATTTAACCCATGACTCACCCATCAATTCTCAAATAAAAACGGTCATGAATAACTCTCACCAAAACACCAACTCTCCCACAACCGTTCAAATTCCTAACTATCAAATTCTTGAAACAGTTTATTCAGGAAGTCGGACTTTAGTATATCGAGCTATCCGTACATCAGACCAATTACCTGTCGTCATAAAACTCCTAAAAAACAACTATCCCACCTTTAGCGAACTGGTACAGTTTCGCAATCAATACACAATTGCTAAAAATCTTAATTCACCTCTGATTATTCAAACTTATAGCCTAGAAGTCTACCAAAATGGCTATGTGTTAGTCATGGAAGATTTTGGGGGTATTTCTCTTCAAGAATGGGCACTGAAAGGAAAAAAACGACTCTCGTTGAGGGAGTTTTTACAGATCGCGATCGCCCTCTGCAATACCTTAGATATACTGTATCGCGAACGCATCATTCATAAAGACATCAAACCCAGTAATATTCTCATCAATCCGGAAACGAAAAAAATCAAATTAATTGACTTTAGTATCTCATCATTGCTACCCAGAGAAACACAAACACTACTCAATCCCAATGTGTTAGAAGGGACACTGGCTTATATTTCTCCAGAACAAACAGGTCGAATGAATCGGGGACTGGACTATCGGACTGACTTTTATTCTTTAGGAATCACTTTCTACGAATTACTCACCGGAGAATTACCTTTTGACTCCAACGATCCAATGGAAATCGTCCATTGTCATATTGCCAAAGCATCGCCATTAGTCCATGAAATTAATTCAAAAATTCCTCCTGTTATCTCAGAAATTGTTAACAAATTGATTGCCAAGAATGCTGAAAATAGATATCAAAGTGCATTAGGACTAAAATTAGATTTAGAAAATTGTTTAACTCAACTTCAAGAAAGCGGTCAGATTGAATACTTTGAAATTGGGCGACGGGATCTGTGCGATCGCTTTCTCATTCCCGACAAACTTTATGGACGAGAAGCGGAAATAGAAACCCTACTCCAAGCATTTGGACGAGTCGCCAATGGCGCATCTGAGCTAATGCTAGTAACTGGCTTTTCGGGGATTGGCAAAACAGCAATTGTCAATGAAGTGCATAAGCCCATCGTGGGATCGAAAGGCTACTTCATCAAAGGCAAATACGATCAGTTTCAACGCAATATCCCGTTTTCTGGATTAGTACAAGCATTCCGCGATTTGATGGGGCAACTGCTGAGTGAAAGCGATGCTCAGTTAGAACAGTGGAAAGCCAAAATTCTGTCTGCTTTGGGTGAAAATGGGCAAGTCTTGATCGATGTAATTCCCGAACTAGAAGAAATTATTGGCAAACAACCATCTGCGATCGAACTTGCTGCTAGTGCGGCACAAAATCGCTTCAATCTACTGTTTGTGAAATTCATTAAAGTGTTTGCCACGCCAGAGCATCCACTGGTGATGTTTTTGGACGATTTACAGTGGGCAGATTCAGCATCCCTCAGTTTGATGAAGTTGTTGATGAGTCAAGCAGAGGGGGGCTATCTATTCATTATTGGTGCTTACCGCGATAACGAAGTTTTTCCAGCCCATCCGCTGATGCTGGCGTTGGAGGAAATCGAAAAAACAAAGGCAATTGTCAACACGATCGCGCTGATTCCGTTAAGTCAATCTGACGTGAATCTTATGATTGCAGACACTTTTAGTTGTGCGATCGAACTGGCACTGCCTTTAACACAGTTAGTCTATCAAAAAGCCAAGGGCAATCCGTTTTTTACGACGCAATTTTTGAAAGCGTTGTATGAGGATGGGCTGATTACATTTGACTGGGAGATAAGTTCCTGGCAGTGTGATGTAGCGCAGGTGCGATCGCTGGCACTCACCGATGATGTTGTAGAATTCATGGCATTGCAATTACAAAAGTTATCGACCGCAACGCAAAACATTTTGAAGCTAGCCGCTTGCATTGGCAACCAGTTTGATTTAGCAACACTGGCAATTGTTTCAGAACAATCGGAAATAGAAACAGCGACAGTGTTGTGGAAAGCCTTGCAAGAAGGACTAATTTTACCCCAGAGCGAAATCTACAAGTTTTATCAAAACTTAGAACTCGACACTCAACATTCAACCCCCAACACCCAACAATGTTACTATAAGTTTTTACACGATCGGATTCAGCAAGCAGCATACTGTTTGATTCCCGAACAGCAAAAGCAGATGACTCACTTAAAAATTGGTCGTCTCTTATTAGAAAATACCGCCTCTGAAAATCTCGAAGAGAATATTTTTACCATCCTCAATCAGATTAATTATGGGGTGAACTTACTGCAAGAAAAATCTGAACGGGAATTGATTGCTCGACTCAACTTAAAGGCAGGTGAAAAAGCCAAAGTTGCTACTGCTTATGAAGCAGCACTCAAGTATTTAAATACAGGTAAGACCCTGTTATCGAGTGAGAGTTGGGAAACTAACTACGCACTGACACATCATCTCTATACAAGTATTTCGGAAGCTGAATATCTCAATGGTAACTACAAGCAAGCGGAAGAATTGATTGCTTTTATCCTCAAAAAATCAGCCTCGATCTTAGACCGCGTGCCCGTATATCGCGTCCAATTACAGTTGTATAACGTACAATCTCTGTATCATGAAGTGATCGAAGTTGGGCTATCCTGTCTGCAAGAACTGAACGTCAATTTAGAAACTAATCCCCCCCAAAAAGAGGAACTTCAAATTGAGAAGTTAAGCCATCTTCCTCTGATGACCGATCCGTATAAAGAAGCAGCAATGGAATTCTTGATGGCTTTAACTGCTCCTGCTTACGTGCAACGGCCTGAATTAATGATGGCTATTATTAACACATTTCTCCATCTCTCCGTTCGATACGGTAATTCTAAGTATTCACCGTATGGTTATTCTCTTTATGGCATGATCCTTTGTGCGACGATGGAAGATATCGAGTGGGGCTATCAATTGGGTCAAATGTCCGTCGATATCATAGAAGAAGTCGGTGCTAAAATATGTACTGCAAAGATTTTGAACATATTTGGCAACTGCATTCGACACTGGAAAAAACCTGCACGAGAAAATATAGATTTAGCAATTGGCGTGCAAGGATTTTCTAGCGGCTTAGAAACTGGAGACATAGAGAATGGTGGATATTCAATTATTCATTATTGCGTGAGTCTGGTGTTTTTGGGAGTGCATTTGCCTGAACTGGAGAAGAAAGTTGACGATTATTTGCAAATTCTAACGCAACTCAAGCATCAATATGCTACAACGATTCTTCAGATCGGTCGCCTGACTATTTTGAATTTGCAGGAAAATGACTTTAGTAAGTTGGAATTGCCTGAATATTTTCAAGAATCTGAACAGTTAGAGTGTGACCTGATTGCCAGTAAAAATTTTACTCCTCTCTTTCTTTTGTATGTCCTTAGAGGTTTGTTTTCGTACTCGATCGGTAAATATCAAGCAGCAATTAATTACCTGAAATTAGCAGAATCTTATGTTGGCAATGCACCGGGATTACTTGCTGTCAGCGAACATAACTTCTACTATTCACTTTCTTTGCTAGCTCTATATCGGGAATTGGAGGAAAATCAACAGATTGAATGCTTGAAAATAGTGGATGCTAACCAGCAAAAAATGAAGATTTGGGTTAATCATGCCCCTGAAAATTTTCTACATAAATATGAGCTAGTAGAAGCAAAAAAAGCCAGCAAGTTCAGTCAAACTTGGCAAGTGGCTGAGTCTTACGATCGCGCTATTGCTGGAGCCAAAACCAACGGCTATATCCAAGTAGAAGCACTCAGCAATGAGCTAGCAGCAAAATTCTACCTCGACTGGAACAAAGAAAAAGTTGCCGCAGCTTATATGCAGGAAGCCTACTATTGCTACGCTCGTTGGGGAGCGACCGCCAAAATTATTGACTTAGAAAAACGCTATCCCCAACTGCTTGCTCCCATATTACAGCAAACCCGTTCTACCTTGTCCACGAATGAAACTATTTTTAGATTATGGAGTGTCTCATCCACCAGTTCCGCTACTTCCAGCAGTAGCAATATCTCTGTGGCTTTAGATTTAGCTGCCATTATGAAAGCTTCTCAAACTCTTTCTGGCGAAATCGAATTGGAAAAACTGCTTTCATCGTTGCTGCATATCGTTATTGAAAATGCGGGAGCCGATAATTGTGTATTAATGCTGAAGGAGTCAAATAATTTACTGATTCGAGCATTAGCAAGGCTAAGCTTAGATAACAATGAGAATGCTAAAGTTTATTTTTCTTCAATGCTGACTAATCCACAGCCTGTTGAAGAGTCACAGAATGTACCAATTGGCTTAATTAATACTGTCAAACGCAGCTTAAAACCTGCGGTAATTTTTAATGCCACCGTGTATCCGCAATTAATTAATGACTCTTACATTCAGCAACACAAACCTAAGAGTATCTTGTGCAGCCCGATTTTGCATCAAGGCAAGTTAATCGGCATTTTATATCTAGAAAATAACTTAGTCACTGGAGCTTTTACTAGCGATCGCGTCGAACTGCTCAATCTGTTATGCGCTCAAGCGGCAATTTCCCTGGAAAATGCCCGACTTTACGAGCAGTCACAAACCTATGCCCAACAGCTAGAGCAGTCATTCGCTAAATTGAGTGAGAGTAACTCTCGCTTTGAGAAACTTGTAGATAATGTTCCTGGTGTTGTTTATCAAGCCTGCTGGACTCCCGATCGAAGCAGATATCTGACCTACATCAGTGCTGAGTGTTACGACTTGTTGGAAGCCACGCCAGAACAGGCGATCGCCAATGTGCACTTTTTCACGGAGATGATACATCCAAATGATGCTGCCAGTTACGAGCAGTCGCTTCTCGACTCAATACAAACATTGACTCCTTTGGAATGGTCAGGACGAATTATTACAGCATCAGGGATTGTCAAGTGGATTCACGCTGAAGCTCGAGTTGAACAACAGGCGGATGGAACTGTGGTTTGGGATGGATTATTGTTGGATATTAGCGATCGCAAACGTGCCGAAGCCGGCATTATCCAAAAATCTCAAGAATTAGAACAAGCCTTACATGACTTGCAGCAAACCCAATTGCAAATGATTCAAAGCGAAAAGATGTCAGCATTGGGAAACTTAGTTGCTGGCGTTGCCCATGAAATTAATAACCCCATAGGTTTTATTTCCGGCAATTTATATGAAGCCAAATCCACCGTTCAAGACTTAACAGAACATCTAGATTTGTATCGCAGCCAAGCCTCTGCTGCCAACATTGCCGATCATGCAGTCGAGATTGATTTAGATTATCTGATCGAAGACTTGCCCAACATGATTGACTCGATGCAATCGGGCTGCGATCGCATCAAAGGTATCAGCACGAGCCTCCGCACGTTTTCTAGAGCTGACAAAGACTACAAAGTTGCTTTTAACATCCACGAGGGCATCGACAGCACGATTTTAATTCTTAAATATCGATTGAAAGCGAACGATGACCGGCCTGCCATTGAAGTAGTGAAAGACTACGGCAATCTTCCGGCGATTGAATGTTTCCCCGGACAGCTTAACCAGGTATTTATTAACATTCTCGCCAATGCGATCGATGCGTTGGATGAATCAAATACTGGTCGAAGTTTTGCAGAAATCAAGGCTAATCCCAACCGCATTACCCTTCAAACCTCCTTAGTAGATAACCGCGTGAAAATTATTATTGCTGATAATGGTTGGGGGATGAATGAATCAGTCAAACAAAAAATATTCGATCACTTATTTACTACGAAAGCAGTGGGGAAAGGGACAGGTTTGGGATTGGCGATCGCTCGTCAAATTGTGGTTGAGAAACACGGCGGTACTATCGAGGTAAATTCTGTATTGGGAGAAGGAACGGAGTTTACAATTTTGTTGCCAGTGAAAGGATAAGACTATCTTGATAGATAAATTTTTTAAAATAAAAAATAAGAGCGGTAGAGTCTGTCTCTTGGGGATCTCGTAGTTCTATTTTCCTCAGACCAAACAAATAAAATGTATAATTAGTTACAATAGTCAATGTCTGAGATAGAGTAATCCAGAGGAGTACCGCAGTGGATTTGACAAACCGAATTTCTGGATATCATCTGGTTGAGCAATTATACTGTGGCTCCAGAACCCTAGTTTATCGAGCTATTCGAGAAACAGATCGGCTTCCGGTTGTCATTAAACTATTAAATCGAGACTATCCCAGCTTCAGCGAACTGCTGCAATTCCGCAACCAGTACACCATCGCCAAAAACCTAAGTCTGCCGGGAGTTGTTAAACCCTACAATTTAGAGTCCTATCGCCACAGCTATGCCCTAGTGATGGAGGATTTTGGCGGTATTTCTCTACGAGACTACGCCCAAGAGGCCTCGCTGACTCTAGCAGAAATCTTGGAAATTGCCATTCAAATAACTGAGATCCTTGACGGATTGTACCGAAACCGAGTCATTCACAAAGATATTAAACCAGCTAACGTCCTCATACATCGCGACAGTAAACAAGTCAAACTCATAGACTTTAGCATCGCCTCCCTACTGCCGAGAGAAACTCAAGAAATTCAAAATCCCAACGTTTTAGAAGGAACCCTCGCCTATATTTCTCCCGAACAAACTGGACGAATGAACCGAGGCATCGACTACCGCACAGACTTTTATTCTCTGGGAGTTACTTTGTACGAACTCCTGACAGGAAAACTGCCATTTGAATGTGACGACCCCATGGAGTTGGTTCACTGCCATATAGCCAAACAACCTCCTGCAATAAACAGCCAAGAAATCCCACAGGTAGTTTCGGATATTGTCATGAAGCTGATGGCGAAGAATGCGGAAAAACGCTATCAAAGTGCCTGGGGATTGAAACATGACTTAGAAAAGTGTTTGCAGCAGTGCCAAGAAACTGGAAACATTGAAACTTTTGAGTTAGGAACGCGGGATATATGCGATCGCTTCCTGATTCCTGAAAAACTCTACGGTCGAGAAACAGAAGTCCAAACTCTGTTGAATGCCTTCGATCGCGTGGCGAATGGCACATCAGAATTAATGCTAGTCGCTGGGTTTTCCGGGATTGGAAAAACGGCTGTAGTCAACGAGGTACATAAACCGATTGTCCGGCAACGGGGCTATTTCATTAAAGGCAAATTCGACCAGTTCAACCGCAATATTCCCTTCTCGGCATTTGTCCAGGCATTCCGCGATTTTATGGCACAATTACTGAGTGAAAGTGATGCCAAAATTCAAGAATGGAAAACTAAAATTCTCGAAGCGCTCGCTGACAGCGGACAAGTCATTATTGAAGTCATTCCCGAACTAGAACGGATTATTGGAACACAACCCCCAGCCCCGGAGTTATCGGGGGTTGCTGCTCAAAACCTCTTTAATTTGCTCTTCCACAAATTCATTGCTGTCTTCACCACAAAAGAACATCCATTGGTGATATTTTTGGATGATTTGCAGTGGGCAGATTCGGCATCGCTGAAGTTAATGCAATTGCTCGTCAATGAGTCGCAATTGGGTTATCTGTTGCTGCTGGGAGCCTATCGGGATAATGAAGTATCACCCAGCCATCCCCTGATGTTGACCCTAGATGAGGTGAGGAAGGCAGGAACCACACTCAACACTATTACATTAGCACCGCTTGGCCTTCTCAGTTTAAATCAATTGGTAGCGGATACGCTAGTTTGTGAGCCTAATTTGGCACAACCGCTGACAGAATTGGTATATCAAAAAACTCAAGGAAACCCATTTTTTTCAACGCAGTTTCTCAAAGCCTTGCATCAGGATGAATTGATTAGTTTTGAGATCCAATCGGGACATTGGCAGTGCGATATTAGCAAAGTGAGAGAGGCAGCGCTCACTGATGATGTGGTACTATTTATGGCGCAGCAGTTGCAAAAAATGCCAGCAACAACTCAAGAGGTTTTAAAATTAGCCGCTTGCATTGGCAACCAGTTCGATCTGGCAACATTGGCAATTGTTGCAGAGAGTTCGGAGACGGAAACCGCAACGGCTTTATGGAAAGCTTTACAGGAAGAGCTGATTATTCCCCAAAGTGAAGTTTATAAATTTTATGTAGGCGCAGAACAGGCGATTTCTGAAGCGACTACTCAAACCGTTGCCTATCGCTTCTTGCACGATCGCGTCCAACAAGCCGCTTATTCTTTGATTCCAGAAAGCGATCGCGCGATCGCCCATTATCAAATTGGGCAATTACTCCTCCAACAAATTTCAGCAGAAGCCAGAGAAGAACGCATTTTTGAATTAGTCAATCAGTTAAATTATGGAACCACACTTGTTGTTGAACAAACCGAACGAGACGACTTAGGCCAACTCAACCTCACAGCTTGCCGCAAAGCCAGAGCCGCCACAGCTTATCAAGCCGCACGCGAGTATGCCACAGTCGGACTGACATTATTAGGATTTGAAGCTTGGCAGCGACAATATGAAATGACCTTATCCCTGCACGAATTAGCTGCCGAGATTGCCTGGTTGTGTGGTGATTTTGAGGGAATGGAGCGAAGGATTGAAGCGACGCTGAACCATGCTAAAACTCCCTTAGATCGGATGCAAATCTATCAAATAAAAATTCAGTCATTGAACTCCCGCAATGAATTTTTAGCGGCGCTCTCGACAGGTAAATCTGTCCTTCAATTGCTAGGAGTCAGCCTGCCTGATAGCCCAACGACCGAGGATATTCAGCAGGCGAGACAGGAAATCAACGCATTGATCGGCGATCGCTCGATTGATGCGTTGATTCATCTGCCGAAGATGACGGATGCTCAAAAGCTTGCCATTATGCAGATTGCTGATAGCATTCTGCCTTCGTGTTACCTGACAGGTTCGCCGCTTTATCCCTTAGTAGTTGCACTACAGGTCAAGCTTTCAATTCAATTTGGTAATAGTCTCTTTTCTCCGATTAGCTATGTTAGCTACGCCTTCCTACTCAATATGCTGTGGCAAGAGATAACACAGGTGCAGCAGTTTGGGCAATTAGCTTATCGCCTGGCATCAGAGCCAGAAGCCAAAAATATCCGAGCTGCAACTTTTAATGTATTTGCGGGATACGTTCATCACTGCGTTGCTCATGTGAGAGAAACGCTACCAATTTTCCAGGAGGGCTATCAAGCGGGAGTGGAAACGGGCGATCTGGAATTCATTGTATACCTCGTACAAATGTTTTCCTTGAATTCCTTGTGGTCAGGGAAACCGCTGAACGAACTCGAACCCCAAATTCGCGCCTACCACCAGCATTTGCGCGACCTCAACATCATCACTACAGCCAAGCATTATTTAATTTACTGGGAAACAGCTCTGATCCTTCTGGGGCGCTCGGAGGATGAGGTTCCTTTACGCAAAGATTCTTATGAGGAAGAATTGGTTTCTCAGGTGCAAGCATCCAACGATATGTTTCGGTTGTGTATCTTTTACCACCACAGATTCGTATTGAACTTCTGGTTGGGAGATCTTGTTAAGGCACAAAAGGATGCGGATCGAGCCAGACAACACCTGACAAGATGTATGGGAACAATTCTCGAACCTGTCTTTTACTTCTACGATTCTCTAACGGCACTTGCTATACAGCATGAAGAATCAACTGCACAGTCGGAAGATCGACTGCATCAAGTGCAAGAAAATCAAGGTAAGTTACAGCAATGGGCCTCTCATGCCCCGATGAATCACTTGCACAAGTGGCAACTGGTGGAAGCCGAACGTTACCGTGTTCTCGATCGATACAAAGAGGCAATTGAGTGCTACGACCTTGCAGTTAAAGGAGCCAAAGAAAACGAATATCTCCAAGAAGAAGCGTTAGCCAACGAATTAGCTGCCAAATTCTACTGGGAATGGGGCAAAGAAAAAGTCGCCGCCAGCTATATGCAAGAAGCGTATTACTGTTATGCCCGTTGGGGAGCACTAGCCAAGGTTGAAGATTTAGAAAAACGCTATCCCCAATTACTTCAGCCTATCCTGAATCAGCCTAAACTCCGCTTTAATCCTCTAGAGACGCTAGCAACAATTAGCCACTCTTCGCAGACTTCCAGTAATAGCAGCACCAGTATTTCCGATGCTTTAGATTTCGCATCTATTGTGCAAGCTGCTCAAGCTTTATCCAGTAAAATTCAGCTTGATGAATTGCTCGACACCCTCAACCAAATTATTTTAAAAACTTCGGGCGCCGAAACTTGTGCTTTGCTACTCCCCCATCAGAAGGAATGGCAAATCCGGGCAATAACTCACATTAATCCAGATAACCAGTTACCCACAACCCTGCTGCAAACCCAACATCTAAATGGCTCGGCGGTGATTCCGCTCAAGCTGGTTTATTATGTCAAACACACCCTGGAAACTGTGGTTATTGAAGGTGGCAAGACCGATATTCCGGGTTTAATGAATGACTGTACGCTCCAGTATCACTCTCAAAGTATGCTATGTACTCCGATTCTCGATCGCGGGAACTTAGTTGCGATACTGTATCTCGAACATAGCTCGACAAAAGGAGTGTTTACTCGCGATCGTCTCCTCGTCCTCAACTTCCTCTGCACTCAAGCTGCCATTTCCCTAGAAAATGCGCGATTGTATCAGCAAGCCCAGGACTACGCCCACCAGGTGGAACAATCTCAACTGCAATTAGTGCAGAGCGAAAAAATGTCGGCTTTGGGGAATTTAGTGGCTGGAGTTGCCCATGAAATTAATAATCCAGTTGGATTTATTTCTGGCAATATTCATGAGGCGATCGCCGCCGTCAAAGATATTACAGAATACTTGCAACTCTATCAAGAAAAATTTCCCAATCCAGGTGAGGAAATTGAAGAAAAAGCTGAAGAGAGCGATATCGAATATCTCTTAGAAGATTTACCCAAAATGTTGAATTCGATGCAAATCGGGTGCGATCGCATTCAAGGTATCAGCACCAGTCTTCGTACCTTTTCCCGCTCCGATAAAGATTACAAAGTTCCTTTCAATATTCATGACGGAATTAACAGTACGATTTTGATTCTCAAACACAGATTGAAAGCGAACGAACAGCGTCCAGCGATTGAAGTTGTCAAAGAGTATGGGAACTTGCCCTCAGTGGATTGCTTCCCCGGACAATTAAATCAGGTGTTTATGAATATATTGGCTAATGCCATTGATGCACTGGAAGAATCTCATCGGGAACCGAGTTTAGAGAAGATTAAAGCCCCAGCCCATTGCATCACGATTCGCACAGAAATAAAGTCTTCTGAGTGGGTGGGGATTCGCATTTCTGACAACGGGCCAGGGATATCAGATGAGATAAAATGTCAGATTTTTGACCACTTATTTACTACCAAGGGAGTAGGAAAAGGCACGGGGTTGGGATTGGCGATCGCACGGCAGATTGTAGTTGAGAAACACGGCGGTACAATCGAGGTAAATTCTGTAGTTGGAAAAGGGACGGAGTTTACTGTATCATTGCCGATGAAAGGATAATACTAGGGAAGATCTCATATTGGTAAAAACACTTCTTCTGGCTCCTTCCTTCTTCTTCTTTCCTCCTGCCTTCTGCCTCCTCTCTCCTGCCTCAAAATTTCAATTTTTGGCTGGGTTGCTTTCATTGAGATACTCCCTAATACCATTTTCTTAAAGTCTTGCTACAGATATGGCTTCTAAAATGAACTTCCATCCCGTCAAAGAAGCAATTACTTGATTCGTTAACTTTTCTAACTCTTTTTGCAGCGCAGCTCTTAACTCTTCTATTTGTTCAAATCTCAACCATTTCAATTGTTCTTTTATGTACCCCCACAGTCTTTCTATTGGGTTTACTTCCGGACTGTAGGCGGGTTGAAATAGTAAAATAACGTTTTCTGGTATACTGATATTTAAAGAGTTATGAAACCCTCCATTATCAACTTGAATTAGATGTAAATCCTCCGGGTACTCACTAGCAAAAAGATCTAAAAATTTCTCAAAGCACACTGTATCTAAATGACTAAACTCATAAATAAAACAAACTGGCTCCTGTTAGCGGCTCTACTGAACCATACAACCACAAATAAGTAAAGTCCCATTGTACTTTGCCTTGCGGTTTTATGCCGTAATCGGTTAGCTTTCTTCTTTGAATTGTATGTAACCCCATTCGACTTTCGTCTTGACTCCAATACCGTTTTTTTTCCATTGTTTGAAAAAGCTCTGACTTTTACTCAGACTGGCTTTAATTAAGATTGGCAGTTTTTTTTAACTATTCTACTGCTCCTGATTTCTGCTTTTCACTCACAGGACGTGGAACTTTTAATTTGACTTTAAGGCGATATCTTACCCATTGATGCACTGTCCGATATGCCACAGGAATGTCACAACAGCTTGTCAACCATTGATGTACTTCTTTGTAGCTACTGAATCCTTCTACTTGGTTTAACTCTTCTGATAATTTCTCTACAATTTCGGGATTCATTATTCTGGGTCGACCCGGACGAGGTTTCTGGCATAAGAATTCTTCTATTCCCCCAGTTCTGTAGCTAGACAACCATCTTTGTATGGTGGTACGATGCTTACCTAAGCGCACCGCAGCAGACAAGATACTATCCACTCTTTGGGTTTTGAGCCAATACAGAATCAGCAGTTTTTCGTGGCGCACAGCATCTTTCTCTAGACCCAGCAAAGTTTTCAGTTCTGCTGCGGTCTCTCGAATTACAATTTTGGCAACTCCTGACACTGTTTTGACCTCTATTTGGCTACTAAATTGCAAAATGCACCTCTACTAACTGTAGCACTGTTTTATGAAGTTGGTATAAGACTATCTTGATAGAGCGCCATCTTTCTGTTTAAAAGTGAAAAATCATAACAGCGGTAGAGTCGGTCTGTTGGGGATATTGTAGTTCTATTTTCCTCAGACTCGACCAATAAAAGTGTATACTTACAATAGTTCGGACAGTTTTTATATAGCCCAATAGCTTATGCTCGCTTGACTTCGCAGCCCCTGTGGATAATTAAATGTAAGTCAGCTCTACCCCAGACTTACATTTAATTCGACTTTTTTATGCTCCTTGCCCCGCGTAAGCTTGTAGTATCCTTCCAAAAACTGTGCGGAGTATTTATTGATACTTAGTTACAAGAGTCAATGTCTAAGATGGAGTAATCCAGAGGAGTAGCGCAGTGGATTTGACAAACCGAGTTTCAGGATACGATCTGGTTGAACAATTATACTGCGGTTCGAGAACCCTAGTATATCGAGCCAGCCGAGAAATAGATCGGCTTCCAGTTGTCATTAAACTATTAAATCGAGACTATCCCAGCTTCAGCGAACTGTTGCAATTCCGCAACCAGTACACCATCGCCAAAAATCTACGTCTGCCGGGA
>NZ_JAUBQM010000112.1:0-14408 GCF_036701245.1 Microcoleus sp. Pol14D4 | reverse complement strand
GAGTTCCCGCAGGAGTGGGTGTCGGAGTTCCCGCAGGAGTGGGTGTCGGAGTTCCCGCAGGAGTGGGTGTCGGAGTTTCCGCAGGAGTGGGCGTCGGAGTTTCCGTGGGAGTTGGAGTTTCCGTGGGAGTCGGAGTCGGAGTTGGAGTCGGAGTCGGAGGGTTATTGACAACAATGCTTGCCGTGACGATCGCAGAATCAGCTTTCCCGTCATTAGCTTTGTAGGTAAAAGAGTCTGTCCCTGCAAAACCAGCATTCGGAGTGTAACTGAAGGAACCGTCTTGGTTGAGGGCCATCGACCCTGTAGCCGGATTTGTCACCAAAATCGCCGTCAGCGGGTCGTTTTCCGGGTCTGTATCGTTGATTAAGACTCCCAAACCCGTCACGTTGAGACCCGTATTAAAAGCAGTAATATAGCTGTCAGAATTCGCTACAGGCGGGTTATTGTTGACGCTGACAGTTACGGTAGCGGGTGCAGAGTTAACTATTCCGTCGCTGACTTTGTAGGTAAAGGTGTCTGTTCCAGAAAAGCCAGCGTTAGGAGTATAAGTGAAAGAACCGTCTTTGTTGAGGGCGATCGACCCTTTAGTTGGATTTGCGACCACCGCAGCAGTTAGTGTGTCTAAGTCTGCGTCGGAATCGTTGGCTAAAACTCCCGGCACTGTTACGCTGAGGACTGTTCCCGCACTGAGGCTGTAGGTGTCAGGTTGTGCGATCGGCGGATTGTTTATGACATTGATATTTGCCGCTATTTCTGGTGAAGTAACAGCCCCATCACTGACAGTGTAAGTAAAACTATCGAGTCCAAAGAATCCAGGATTCGGAGTATAAGTAAACGAACCATCCTGATTAAATTCGAGAGTGCCATTGTTGGGATTTGTGACTTTCGTTGCCGTCAGCAAATCGCCGTCAAAGTCGCTATCGTTGGCTAAAACTCCCTCAGCCACAGGCACATTCAGGACTTTACCGTGCAGAATTTGGTAATAGTCAATTAGTGCCAGCGGTGGATTATTTGTGACATTGATATTTGCCGCTATTTCTGGTGAAGTAACAGCCCCATCACTGACAGTGTAAGTAAAACTATCTGGTCCAAAAAATCCTGGATTCGGAGTATAAGTAAACGAACCATCAGTATTGAATACGAGAGTGCCATTGTTGGGATTTGTGACTTTAGTTGCCGTCAGCAAATCACCGTCAAAGTCGCTATCGTTGGCTAAAACTCCCTCAGCCACAGGAACGTTTATCACTCGATCGTGCAGGGTTTTGTAATTGTCACTATTTGCCTGCGGTGGCTGATTTGTGACATTTAGATTTACCGGCACAGTCGTGAAAAAAGGCGCGAAGGCTGCCCCGTCAGTGATGCTGTAGCTGAAGTCGTCAAAACCAGCAAAACCCGGATTCGGAGTATAGCTGAACGAACCGTCAGCATTGAAATTCAGCTTGCCGTTTTTAGGGACTGACTCAAGTTTTGCAGTCAATGTGTCGCCGTCAGGGTCGATGTCATTGGCCAGGACTCCGGGAATTACGACATTGAGTGTCTTGTCGTGGGGAGTGTTGTAACGGTCGCTATTTGCCTGCGGCGGCTGATTTGTGACATTAATAACTATCTGATTGGTCGCAGGCACGAAGGCTCCGTCGCTGACACTGTAGCTGAATACCTCCAAGCCGACAAAACCGGGATTGGGAGTATAGCTAAAGGAACCGTCAGGGTTAAAATTGATCTTGCCGTTGTTTGGCAAGGATACCAGTTTGGCACTCAAGGAATCGCCGTCGGGGTCGATGTCATTGGCCAGCACTCCGGGAATTACGACATTGAGTGTCTTGTCGTGGGGAGTGTTGTAACTGTCACTATTTGCCTGCGGCGGCTGGTTGGTGACATTGATACCTATCACAACAGGCGCTGATGTGAAAGTTCCATCGCTGACACTGTAGCTGAATTCCTCCAAGCCAACAAAACCGGGATTCGGAGTATAGCTAAAGGAACCGTCAGCATTGAAATTCAGCTTGCCGTTTTTGGGGACTGACTCAAATTTTGCAGTTAATGGGTCGCCGTCGGGGTCGATGTCATTGGCCAGGAGTCCGGGAATTAGGACATTGAGTGTCTTGTCGTGAGGAGTGTTGTAACGGTCGCTATTTGCCTGCGGCGGCTGGTTGATTAAGAACTTGGTGACGTTGAGGTTCACCGAAACGGGGGGAGAGGGCAATACCCCATCGCTGATGCTGTAGGTGAAGTTGTCAATACCAGCAAAACCCGGATTCGGAGTATAGCTGAAGGAACCGTCAGCATTGAAAACTACCTTGCCACTGTTGGGGGCGGACACCAGTTTTGCCGTTAGGGGGTCGCCGTCGAAGTCGTCGTCGTTGGCCAAGATTCCGGGGGCTGGCAGGTTTAATACCTTGTCTTGGGGAATGCTGTAATTGTCTGGTTGTCCCGCAGGTGGAAAGTTGGTGACATTCAGGTTCACCGGAACGGGGGGAGACGGCGATGCCCCATCGCTGACGCTGTAGCTGAAGTTGTCAATACCAGCAAAACCCGGATTCGGAGTATAGCTGAACGAACCATCAGCATTGAAATTCAGCTTGCCGCTGTTGGGGGCGGACACCAGTTTTGCCGTTAGGGGGTCGCCGTCGAAGTCGTCGTCGTTGGCCAAGACTCCGGGGGCTGGCAGGTTTAATACCTTGTCGTGGGGAATGCTGTAATTGTCTGGTTGTCTCGCAGGTGGAAAGTTAGTGACATTCAGGTTCACTGGAATGGAGGGAGACGGCGATACCCCATCGCTGACGCTGTAGGTGAAGTTGTCAATACCAGCAAAACCGGGATTGGGAGTGTAGCTGAAGGAACCGTCAGCCTTGAAAACTACCTTGCCGCTGTTGGGGACTGATACCAGTTTGGCAGTCAGGGGGTCGCCGTCGAAGTTGTCGTCGTTGGCTAAGATTCCGGGGGCTGGCAGATTGAATACTTTGTCGTGGGGAATGGTGTAACTGTCTGGCTGTCCCACTACCGGCTGGTTAGTGACATTCAGGTTCACCGGAACGGGAGGAGACGGCGATGCCCCGTTGCTGACGCTGTAGGTAAAGTTGTCTGGGCCTGCAAAACCAGGATTGGGAGTATAGCTGAAGGAACCGTCGCTGTTGAAAACTACCTTGCCATTGTTTGGCAAGGACACCAGTTTGGCAGTCAAGGCGTCGCCGTCGGGATCGGAGTCGTTGGCTAGGACTCCGCGGGCTGGCAGATTGAATACCTTGTCATGGGGAATGCTGTAACTGTCTGGTTGTGCCACTGGTTGCTGGTTGGTGACGTTAATGACGAAAGTCTGGCTAGGCGAAGTATCGATACCGCCGTTAGCTATACGACCATTGTCTCTGAGGGTTAAACTAATAGTAGCACGGCAGATCGCAGCCCCCGCCGACGTAAAAATCAGTTGTCCTAAAGAGTACGATCGCGGGTGATACGCTGAATAAACCAGTATTGTCAAGTTTAGGTCGATCGCGCCTAGTTGCACACTTTCGGGGGCGGCCGTAGGAGAGAATGCACGAAGTTCTGCATCGTCTTAGCCTTGAGGTTAAACTTGTGCAATGTCAAACTTCATTAATGTTGTCAGCATCGATCGACAATAATACTATCGTATAGTCAGGAGACCAATAAAATTAACAATCAAGACTGATATTAATTTTCAGTGAAGCTGCAACAGATTCATCTTGTAGAGGCGCGTTTAGCAACTAATTCATTTCAAAAACCGACTATTCCAGTACACAAATTGCCTTTTTAAGGTTCGCTCGCTAACAGTTCTTGTGCTACCAATCCTTTCTGAATTGCGAGTACAGCAGCTTGAGTGCGATCGCGCACTTCTAACTTTTGCAAAATCGCGTGCACGTGAACCCGCACAGTCCCCGGAGCAATGTACAATATTTGTGCAATTTCCTGATTGCTTTTGCCGCCCGCAACTAAAGCTAAGATTTCCTGTTCTCGCTTCGTCAGCGGATTCTCTAAAAGTTGCGATTTCAACCCATTTTTCAAAGGTTCGGGATTAGCAAAAACCGCCCGAATTTCCGCAGTCGCGGCCTGATCCCACCACGAAGCGCCCGCCGCTACCGATCGAATTGCCAAAACCAAAGTTTCCGCAGCAATTCCTTTTAGACAATAGCCCTGAGCACCCGCACCAATCAATCTTTCAATTAAGGATTTTTGCGAATGAGAAGTTAATATTAAAACGGGAATTGCTGGATGTCGCTGTTTAATTTGGCGGCACGCTTCAATACCCCCAATTCCCGGCAAACCGACATCGAGAACTACCACATCTGGCAAGTGTTCCTGAGTCAATTCTACCGCCGTTTCGCCATCTTCCGCTTCAGCAATTACTTGCAAGCAACTTTCTTGCTGCAACCGCGTTTGCAGCCCCAACCGAAACAGTTCGTCGTCTTCAACTAAAAGAATTCGCAAGGGATAAACTGGTTTCATTTCTCTGGGATAGCAGGGAGTCTAAATCCAAATAAAGCGCCTAGAGGCAATTTATTTTCTGCCCAAATTATACCGCCGTGGGCGTCAATGATTTGGCGAGATAAGTATAACCCCAATCCCGATCCTTTGGCTTGCCGGTCGCTGTGTCCTTGATAAAAACGCTCGAACAAGTAGGGCAGTTCATCGGCGGTAATTCCCAAACCGCTATCGATAACTTTCACCACCTGATAACTCGAATAAGATTCCATGACTATTTCTACTTTGCCACCGCGAGGAGAATGGTTGATACCGTTTGTTAGCAAATTAACAAAAACGCGCTGGAGTTGCACGGCATCGCCATTTACCCACAAAGAGCGACGGAAATCTGACTCCCCGTAACTCATACTAATGTAAACCCGGCGCGCCGCCGACAAATGGATGAGTGTTGCGATTACTTCTTCTGCCAAAGCTACTAAATTTACGGGAGCAAGTTGCAGTTTTAAACCTTCGGCATCGTTGCGGTAAACATCCAGCAGCGTTTCTACTAATTGTAGTGACATTTTGTGCGATCGCGCCATTGTTTCGAGAACTTTTTGCTGACTGGCGGTGACATCCCCAAATTTGGCTGACTGAAAAGCTTTAATTGTTTCTATAGCCCCCAGCATCGGCGTTTTTAAGTCGTGACTCAAAGTAGAGACAAAATCTTCTCGGATGGTTGCTAGCTGCTGCTGCGACTGCAACTCAGCTTTAGCGATCGCGATCGCTTCTTGGTACTGGTGGTTGCGATCGCTCAAATATCCCGTCACCCCTAAAGCCATGACTGCGATCGATCTGTTTGCGACAGTGGCTAGGGCGATCGCTTCTCCAGGAGGAACAAACAAATTTAACAACGTCAAACCTGTCGCTACCAGTGTAATTTGTAACTTACCCAACCGACTCAATCGCGAATTAGCCAGTAAAATCGGGCCCGTATACAAATACCCAAACAGATACTGCGACGGCGTAGTAAATTCCAGGAGTGCAACAATCGCAAATAAAATTGCGATCGACCACCTCCCCCGCAAATACTTCTCTTGAATAGCCAGGTTTTTGGGGATAGACGATAAACTTTTAAACATTCTCAATCAATCCATTTTCTATTGTAGATTAAAACTTTTTTTCCTTATACCTACTGCGTACTACCTTAGCACAGTTATTTTTTTGAATTTTTTTCACCTATTCTCGCGCCAAAGCATCGCGTTTAGCGAACATCTATATCTAGAAGTATAGACAGTTAACCAGATCTAAAGATTTATGTATTCTGACAAATATAGAGCGAATAAGCCTAACGTGCAAACAGCAATTTATACCTGAAAGCTGATTATCCAATTTTCTAACAGTGAGTATAGTAATCAGTAAAAGTAGATAGCATTTTTAGGCTAACAGAAGTGACCGAGCAACTTTGTCAGATGGAAGCGATTTCAGTTTCATTCAAACTAACAATAGTTATTGTGGCGCGCTATTAAATGCTATACAATTGCTCGATCGCCGTCAAAGCACGGAATTAGCAAAAGAAAAACGAGGAATTATCGCCAGCGAAAACCCGTTGGTGGCGTTAATCCCTCCGGCTGAGGAGATTGCATCTTAGCAGCAGCATTGAATTCGGCGATCGCCCCCAAACTGAAAGTGACCTGCAAAAAAAGATCGCCCGGTTTTTAGAACCTCCCACCTAACCAATTTTGCGAACGCAAAAACGTATTTATCTAAGGATAAAAATTAACTAATTTATGCTGCAAGGATTACTTCAAATCGCATTAACCCTAATCATTCTAATAGCAGTCGCGCCAGTCTTCGGCAACTACATGGCGCGGGTATACATGGGACAAAAAACCATTCTCGACCCCGCTATTAAACCCCTAGAAGAAATTATCTATAAAGCCAGCAACATCCGGTATGTAGATTCAATGACAGGTTGGCAATATGCCCGATCCTTACTTTACAGCAATGCAGCAATGGGCATATTTGTGTTTTTAATTTTCATGCTTCAGGGAGTGCTGCCTTTAAATCCCACCAGCCTAAGTGCCCCAACCTGGGATACAGCACTGCACACAACAATTTCATTCCTCACAAATACCGACCAACAGCATTACTCCGGCGAGACAACATACAGTTATCTATCCCAGTTAACTTTGGGTTTTTTAATGTTTACCTCAGCCGCCACAGGTTTAGCAGTAGGAATCGCC
Source organism: Microcoleus sp. Pol14D4 (assembly GCF_036701245.1). NCBI lineage: Bacteria > Bacillati > Cyanobacteriota > Cyanophyceae > Oscillatoriales > Microcoleaceae > Microcoleus > Microcoleus sp. Pol14D4. Next base: position 7,749 of record NZ_JAUBQM010000112.1, on the reverse strand, counting down.
TTTATTCGGGGACTGACTGGCCGCCCGTTAGGTAACTTTTACATCGATTTAATTCAATCAATTACCAGAATTCTCCTGCCATTATCTTTAATAATCGCCTTGCTATTGCTAATTTCAGGAGTACCCGAAACCCTAGCAGGGCCGGCAGTTGCGCGTACCTTAGAAGGCGGCACGCAAGTAATTGCTCGCGGCCCAGTTGCTCACTTTGAAAGCATCAAACAACTGGGAGAAAACGGCGGCGGATTTTTTGCCATTAACTCGGCTCATCCCTTTGAAAATCCCAACCCTTTTACCAACCTGCTGGAAACACTAGCAATGGTTTCTATACCAGCAGCTATGATTCACACCTACGGCAGATTTGCCAACAACAAAAAGCAGGGATGGCTAATTTTTTGGATGGTGTTTGTCATCTATATAATTTTGATTGGCATTGCAGCATTTGGCGAGTACGGCGGCAACCCTCAAATTAATAATTTACTGGGCGCGCAACAACCAAATTTAGAAGGCAAAGAAATTAGATTTGGCTGGGCCGAGACTGCACTGTGGGCGGTGACTACAACTGGGACAATGTGCGGCGCTGTCAACGGGATGCACGATTCTTTAATGCCTCCCGGTGGTTTTGCTACTCTGTTTAATTTGTTTCTGCAAATCGTTTGGGGCGGACAGGGAACGGGAACGGCTTACTTGTTTATTTACTCAATTTTGAGCGTATTTCTCACCGGATTGATGGTGGGGAGAACGCCGGAATTTTTGGGACGCAAAATTGAAAAACGGGAAATTATTTTAGCCAGCGTTGTTTTGTTGATTCACCCGATCGCAGTTTTAATCCCCGGTGCAATTACCCTCGCCTTGACCGACAGTTTGACCGGCATCAGCAACCCGGGATTTCACGGCATTTCCCAGGTGATGTACGAATACGCTTCGGCCGCAGCTAACAACGGTTCTGGTTTTGAAGGATTGGCTGACTCTCAACCCGCGCCAACAGCACTTTGGTGGAATTTAAGCACCTGTTTTAGCCTGCTGTTGGGGCGCTACGTTCCAATTATTGCCCTGCTGCTTTTAGCTGACAGCATGACGAACAAACAACTGGTTCCCGAAACAACGGGCACTCTCAGAACCGATTCAGTTTTGTTCACCAGCGTCACCGCAGGAGTAATCATAATTCTGGGCGCGCTGACATTTTTCCCAGTTTTAGCTTTAGGGCCAATTGCCGAAGGATATGAAATTAGCAACGGCAAATTTGAACCTGCATCGATAACTGCACCCACAACACCCTTAGCAACACCAACTCCTCCACCTCAGTAGCCAAAATTCTCAACCTCACTCTTCTCTGTGTTCTCTGTGTTCTCTGTGGTTCATTAAAAATCCCCAATCGATATGGCTTCTTCCAATACTCCAGATTCCCCAAAAAAACCTGCTAGAGGCTCTCGCCAGTCTCGCAAGCACACGCCGAAAGCAAATACTAAAGGTCTTTATCAAAGAGCTTTTAAAGAAGCTTTTGTCAAGCTAAACCCGCGGGTGATGCTGAAAAATCCGGTGATGTTTGTGGTGTGGGTTGGCACAATTGTGACTGCATTATTAACGATCGACCCCACGCTGTTCGGCCCGGTTCCCGGCGAAAATCAGAGAGTTTTCAACGGTTTAGTCACATTTATTTTATTCTTTACTTTGGTATTTGCTAATTTTGCCGAAGCAATAGCAGAAGGGCGCGGGAAAGCGCAAGCAGATGCCCTGCGATCGACCAAAGCCGACACAACAGCCCGCAAACTCCTACCAGACGGTTCAATTCAAGAAGTTAGTTCGACATCCCTGAGACGCGGCGACCAAATTAAAGTGATCGCAGGCGATGTCATTCCTGCGGACGGCGAAGTGATCGCAGGCGTCGCGTCGGTAGATGAATCTGCGATCACAGGCGAATCCGCGCCGGTGCTCAAGGAACCGGGTTCGGACATCGCCAGTTCCGTCACCGGCGGTACGCGCATCCTCTCTGACGAATTGACGCTGCGGGTGATGGCCGACCCCGGCAAAGGGTTTTTGGACAGGATGATCGCGCTGGTGGAGGGGGCAGAACGATCGAAAACACCGAACGAGATCGCGCTGACGGTGCTGCTGGCGGTGCTGACGCTGGTGTTTTTGATTGTGGTTTCGACGATTCCGCCCGTGGGCAATTACGTGAAAACTCCCGTGGGCGTGGTAACGCTGATTTCGCTGCTGGTGGCGCTGATTCCAACTACCATTGGAGGTTTGCTGAGCGCGATCGGCATTGCGGGAATGGATCGCGTCGCTCAGTTTAACGTGATAGCGACCTCTGGACGCGCCGTGGAGGCTTGCGGCGACGTGAATACGCTGATTTTGGACAAAACGGGGACGATCACGCTGGGGAACCGTTTAGCCGAGGAATTCATTCCGGTAAACGGTCACTCGCTGGAGGAGGTTGCGAGTGTAGCGCTGGCTGCTAGCGTGTTTGACGAGACTCCAGAGGGAAAGTCGATCGTCCGTTTGGCTCACAATTTGGGCGCACAGGTGGATTTCGATCGCACCAACGCCACGGGGCTTGATTTTTCCGCAAAAACGCGGATGTCTGGCACGGATTTGCCCGATGGGACGGAGGTTCGCAAGGGCGCGGTGGATGCGGTGAAGGGTTTTGTGCGATCGCGCGGCGGCAATTTCGGGCCGGATCTCGATGCAGCTTACGAGCGAGTTTCGCGGCTTGGGGGCACACCTCTAGGCGTTTGTCGAGGCAGCGACACCTACGGCATTATCTATTTAAAAGATGTCATCAAACCGGGAATTCGCGATCGGTTTGACCAACTGCGAAAAATGGGCATCCGCACAATAATGCTCACCGGAGATAACCGAATTACAGCATCAGTAATTGCCGACGAAGCAGGCGTTGACGACTTCATTGCCGAAGCAACTCCCGAAGACAAAATCGACGTAATTCGCAAACAACAAGCCGAGGGCAAATTAGTCGCAATGACTGGAGACGGAACCAACGACGCACCCGCCCTAGCGCAAGCAAATGTAGGACTCGCGATGAATTCTGGAACCCAAGCAGCGAAGGAAGCTGCGAACATGGTGGACTTGGATTCTGACCCCACAAAACTAATTGATTTAGTTACAATCGGCAAACAATTGCTGATTACTCGCGGCGCGCTGACCACATTTTCCCTAGCCAACGATATTGCTAAATATTTTGCAATTATTCCCGCCATGTTTGCCCCTGTCGGCGCTTTAAACATCATGGGTTTAGCCAGCGGTCAATCGGCAGTTTTGTCTGCCTTAATCTACAATGCTTTGATTATTCCTGCTTTGATTCCACTAGCATTAACTGGCGTAAAGTTTAGACCTTTGAGCGCCAATCAACTGTTGCAGCGAAATATTTTAATCTACGGATTGGGCGGAGCAGTCGCGCCGTTTATTGCAATCAAAATTATTGATGTTTTGATTACCGCCGTTGGGTTAGCATAGATCGGGAAAGCACGACACTGATTTTGACACGGATACACGGATTAATCTCGTTCACCGGCAGAGCCAGGGAACGCAGTTCCAGAGGCTCAGCCTCGATTTTTTCCCAAAAAAATATCCAATAGAAAGACAGATATTTATTCCCAAAATAAGGAGAATTCATGAAACGGAATGATTGGCTTAATGATATTTTTCCCAGAGATTTTCAAGCAATTATTGATTTAGCGCAAATGCTTTGGCAGCGCCACCCAATCCCGCTGCAGCTATTTATAGTAATGTGTTTCAATGCGATAATTGCCCCCGCTGTTTACGCGGCTGCGGGTGAAGATTTGACCCGAAAAGCTGTGTGGGGTTTAAGTCTCTTGGGTTTGGTGATTATCGCCATTTCTATTTACTTGTTTGTAGTCATCTTTCAGCCGGAAAGATTTTAGTCAATAATTAACCCTTAGCAAATAACGGAGCGAGGTCATTTATGAGAGAAATAATTAGAGCCATTCGCCTTACCCTGGTTTTGTGGGGAATTACAGCCATTATTTACCCTTTAATCTTGCTAGTAATTGGTCAAATTGCCTTCAACTCGCCGGCAAACGGCAGCTTAATTAGCAAGCAAGGAATTATAGTCGGTTCGTCGTTAATTGGCCAACCTTTCTCCTCAGAAAGATATTTTTGGAGCCGCCCCAGCACCACAAATTACAGCAGCTTTGCTACCGCAGATTACGACCCCACAAAGGGAGAAAATTTAAGTCAAACAACAGGTATTTCTGGAGCTAGCAACATTGCCCCCAGTAACTCTAGTTTGCTGAAGCGAGGTAATAAAAAAGATGGTTTTCAGGGGGTGCAAGTTGAATTAGATCGCCTCAACAAAGCTGGTATCAAACCGACTGCTGATTTAGTCTACACCTCTGGTTCTAGCCTCGATCCGCATATTAGCTTGGAGGCAGCTAGGGCGCAAATTCAGCGGATAGCAACGGTGCGTTCGCTCAATCTCAATCAAGTAGAAATGTTGGTAGCCAAAAATACAGATGGCAGATTTCTCGGCATTTTCGGCGAACCGGGAGTTAACGTCCTCAAACTGAATTTGGCTCTCGACGGTTTACAATAGTTAACAGTCAGTAGTCAGTAGTCATTAGTCATTAGTCATTAGTCATTAGTTATTTGTTATTTGTTACTTGTAGCAACTGACAATCGCTAACTGACAACTGACAACTGACAACTGACAACTGACAACCGCCAACTGACAACTCACTACTCACTACTCAGCTATGATTCACTCTAGCGAAATTACCAACAATCCAGACGCGGTTTACGCCCAACCAAACCGCACTTACGATCGCACCCCCCGCCGGGGAAAGCACAAAATATTTATCGGCATGGCCCCCGGTGTCGGCAAAACTTTCCGAATGCTGGAAGAAGGGCACAGGCTCAAATCTGAAGGCATTGATGTGGTAATTGGACTGTTAGAAACTCACGGGCGAAAAGAGACAGCAGCTAAAGGTGAGGGACTAGAAATAGTGCCAAAAAAACCAATGCTGCGCGGCGAAAAGATGCTCACCGAAATGGATACGGATGCTGTGATAGAACGCCGTCCTCAATTAGCATTAATAGACGAACTAGCTCATACAAATATTCCGGGTTCTCTGCGAGAAAAAAGATATCAAGATGTCGAAGAAATTCTCAAAGCTGGGATTGATGTTTTCTCCACCCTCAACATTCAGCACATAGAAAGTCTCAACGATTTAGTAGCTCGAATTACCGGAGTTGTAGTCCGAGAGCGAGTGCCCGATCGCGTTCTCGAAGATGCTGACGAAATAGTCGTTGTCGATGTCACACCGGAAACTTTAGAAGAGAGGTTGCTAGAAGGCAAAATTTATGCTCCCGAAAAAATTGAACAATCTTTAGAAAACTTTTTCCAGCGCCGTCATTTAATTGCTTTGCGAGAACTCGCCCTGCGAGAAGTCGCAGACAATGTGGAAGACGATGCAGCAACTTTAAAAGGCCAATCTTGCAACATTCACGAACGAGTTTTAGCGTGCATCTCGACTTATCCGAATTCCTTGCAACTGCTGCGGCGGGGCGCGAGGATTGCTAGTTATATGAATGCCCCATTTTATGCTGTGTTTGTCAACGATCCAGACCGATTTTTAACAAAAGCAGAAAGCTTGCACGTTGAAACTTGCGAGAAACTCTGTCAAGAATTTAAGGGGCAATTTTTGCGGGTAAACGGCACTAATATAGCCAAAGCGATTTCGGAGGTAGCTAAACAGTACCGCATTACTCAAATTGTGATCGGCGAAAGCCAGCAATCCCGCTGGAAGTTGTTGCTGCGGGGTTCTTTGACTCAACAGTTAGTGCGATCGCTCAAACACGTAGATTTGCACATCATCGCTACCGAAAAAAGTGGTCTTTCTAATTAGTCATTAGTCCTGAGTCATTAGTCATCAGCCATTAGTTCTTAGTCAGATGAATGAAATTAACAATTCCGGTCGATTGTCAGTTACGGAGTTTAGGGGACACCAAAAAAAAGCCCGCAGCAGCAGGTTAGAAGCATAAAGAATTTGGTATAACGACTGCAACTTTCGGAGGATAGCTGAATCTAGCGGGCGGTGGAGGCGCCAGAAGCTTTTACGTGTCAGAATCGCACTTGGTAAACCTGATTAAAAGTGCGATCGCTATGGTGGATGATTACATTCTCAACTTGCTAGTTATTGGCATCCTCCTGCTTACCGTTACCTTGGGTTCCGGCTGGATTTCGCGATTGCCTGTATCTTATGCCTTAATTTATCTCATTGTCGGTATCGGATTGGGGCCCTACGGCATCAAGCTGATTGACTTGCGTCCCGAAGCTGAATTTTTAGAAAGACTTACAGAATTTGTAGTTATTGTTTCTCTGTTCAGTTGTGGCTTAAAAATGAATCGCCCGCTGCAATTTTGGGCTTGGAATTCCACAGTACGGCTGATCGGTTTTTTAATGCCAATTTCTATTTTTGCAGTGGCCGCGATCGGTCATTGGTTTGTGAAATTAGATTGGGGTCCGGCGATTTTACTCGGAGCAATTCTCGCTCCCACCGATCCAGTTTTAGCCTCAGAAGTTCAGTTAGCTGATATAGACGATCGCGATGAATTGCGCTTTGGTTTAACATCGGAAGGCGGTTTGAACGATGCTTTAGCTTTTCCCTTTGTTTATTTCGGCATTTATTCGCTAAAAGATAACAACTGGTCGAACTGGTTTTCGCAGTGGGTAGCAGTTGACTTGATTTGGGCGATCGCCGCAGGTATCGTTATGGGCATTTTAGTAGCTAAAGCCGTCACCTGGATCGATCGCCAACTCCAACGCTATCGACCAGCCGATCAATTAATGGAAGATTTCATTGCTCTCAGCACAATTCTGCTCACCTATTCCCTCACAGAAGTAGTCAACGGCTACGGATTTCTCGCAGTTTTTGTAGCAGGAATTGTCGTGCAGCAGAGTTACCGCAACCCAGAAAAACCGCTTTCCCAAATGCACTTTACCGAGCGCATTGAAAAGTTAATGGAAGTAGCAACTATTTTACTATTAGGTTCGCTTTTGCGCCTAGAGCCTATGTTGGCTTATGGAGGATACTCCCTCTTAGTAGCTGGATTGTTAATTTTTTTAATCCGGCCTGTGGGAGCTTGGATTAGTACGATCGGCAGTCCTTTGCATCCCGCCAACCGCTGGCTTTACGGTTGGTTCGGCATTCGTGGGGTCGGTTCTATATATTATCTTACCTATGCTTTCGCTCAGGGTTTGGAAGGAGAAATAGCCGAAAGAATTGCCTGGATTACCTTTTCAACAATCATAATTTCTGTGGTTTTGCACGGCATTACTTCCACCCCGTTAATGAACTGGTACGAGCGCCGAATCAAACCTAAAGTACCGGATTTAATTTAATTCAGTAAGGTGCGTGACTTTAATAGTCCTGGACGCAACTGTCACACAACAATCGACTTGTAGGGTGCGTCAGGCGAAATTCTCTAACGGCGATCGGGAATTTCGGGATCTGACGCACGTTACTATATAATCTAAAATCGACTTGTAGGATGCGTTAGGCGCAGTTCTCTAACGAAACCGAAAGAAAAGAAGATTATAATTTTTGGGATAACTATAATATCAACGTTCGCCGAATCAAACATGGATAGATTTGAATTTCAGCTAGCAATGCTGCAACAAGGAGCAGAGGAACTAGGGAGCGTGTCACTTTTGCAATAAGTACAAATACTTAGACAGCTTTTCCCGACTTGCCAATTAACCCATTTAAATAA
>NZ_JAUBQM010000111.1:0-14538 GCF_036701245.1 Microcoleus sp. Pol14D4 | reverse complement strand
CTGACGGAGCTTGCGAGCGAACCCAGCTCACTCGCCGACCTTGGCAATACCGCAACGCAGTTGCGGTGAGCAGTTACGGTAAAACTTACTGTAAATTGGTAGTCTGTGACTCGATGCTACTGTTTCCCAGTTTGGGCAACAGTGACCAGTATAATGGAATTGCTCTTCGCTCCCCGATCACAGGCTAACCATAAATAGATTAATGCGCCCCCATTGACTGCGGTCGATTGAGCTTGATAAACGAGTACCAATGGGGCAATAAGTGGTCAAGCAATAAGTAATTAATGGGAACCAAATTAATGATATAGTTAAATTTGGTAAATCCAGAAATCTTTGTAGTTTTCTGCGCCGACTTTCGGTTGTAATTGGATAGGGAAATACCCGGGAGAGCCTTTCTAATCTCACTTTTTTTTCTGATTGTATCAAGGGTAGCAAGATTCCAATCAGTTTAAATTGAGCTGAACTTAGTTTTTTTTTTAAATGAATGAGGTAGAATGTTGGTATCATTATTTTTTAGATAGGCAAGCGTGTAACAATTATGGTGCCTATTTTTTTTGAGCAGCGGATTGGCTCAATCCTTACAAAGGTATGGGTTTGGGGCTGGTTGTTACCCTCCCAGAGATATACCTGTATTTGCAGCGAGTGTGGGAAAAACAAACAGCAGACTGGTCGCCAGAAATAGTACCGGGACAAGATATCGGAATCAGACTGCAAACTTTTTTGGGATGGATAAATAATTACGGAAATTTATCCTACGAAAAACAAGAAGAACTGTTGTGGGAACTGGGAAAAATAGAAAGAGGAGTGGGAACTTTAGTAGCCACGAATGAAAGAATAGATGGTGGAGTGGCTAAAAGTATTGACCGGCTCAAAGAGTTGGTCAAACAAACCCAGCGCAATATCCATGCGGATGAAACACCTTGGGGAGTCAAAGGGGTAAAAGAATGGTTATGGATTTTTGCCAATACAGATTTCGCATTATTTCATGCGGCTGGTACTCGTTCTCGCTCCGAATTAGAAGTAATTCTGGGTGCAAGCTATACAGGTGTCCTCAGTTCGGATGACTATAGCGTTTATAATGATTATTCAGTCACAGCACAACAGAAATGTCTAGCGCATTTACGCCGTCATTTCAAAAAGCTGAGCAAGTTACCAGGTTTAAATAATCAGGAGATTGGCGTCAAATTTATCGATTTGATCGATGAAGGCTTTCATAATTACGCTTTATACCAAAAAACTCTCTTGATTGACGAGTTCTGGAGTTGGCCATCAGAGTTTAAATTAAAAATTGAATCTGCACTCTTAACTTGGTTTGAGCGAGCCGGAACCCAAGGAAGTAAACTGTTACGTTCCTTGCTCCATAAAGCGGCTCAATGGTGGTATTTTCTAAATCACCCAGAGATTCCACCAGATAATAATTTAGCCGAACAAAGGTTACGTGAGAGCCGTTACAAAAAGAAAAGTTAGTGGCGGTTCCCGTTCAATGTCACGGTTCCAAGATACTGCCAATTTATTGACAGTTATACAAACTTGCCGTCGTCAAAGACGTTCAGTCCACCGAGTTTTTTGAGCAAGGTATCAAAGCGAGGGTTAATCCTGCTGTGCAGACCCCATCTTTAATACCCCTGGTTTAGACCCATTGGTGACAAGTTAAGACTTAATTGCATTTGTCAATCAGTAATTTTACTCAAAAAAACTGCTTTTTTAGGAGTGGAAAATTCACGATTCAAGAGGGAGTAGGTATAAATATCACCCTCGGCACGATCGCACGATCGCCCAAATCTCAGTTTTGGAGCCAAAATCCGAGTAAATGTTGAGCATAATTGCTGATTGACAAATGCTTTCTTAGCTTAACTTGTTACCAATGGTTTAGACCTGAATCCTTATGTTTGTTCTTGATACAGCTTTGGAATATGTCTACCGGCTTCCCAATTTTTCACAGTGGTTACACTCACGTTCAATTCATCCGCAACTTGCTGCTGCGTCAATTAGCAGCCTATGCTGATCTAACTCAAGCGCGATCGCACTTCTGGAACTTCAATTAAAGGCAAAACTCGTTTGTTTTGTACTGGAAACGTCCGACGAAAAAAGGCGTTGTATCTGCAGGATGTAGTGGCGATACCTTGCAACCTCTTACTCCAACCGACTCGCTGTGCGATTATGGGGTCGTGGAAACGTCAAAATGCAGGTGATTGATGCAATGATATCGGAAGTTGCTGCATTGGGCTTTTGGGATTTTAAAATCCCAAAAGCCTTTCGATCCCAATTATTTGAACGCTACCCCTTGACAGGTCAAGACAGTATCTACAAAATAAATAGATCAACCTTGCAAAACTTCAATTAAAGCATCGCCCATTGCCCGACAGCCGACGAGTTTCATGCCTTCCGACATGATATCACCAGTGCGATAACCTCGATTCAAAACTTCTACAACTGCTTGCTCGATTTTATTAGCAGCTTCCGGCTGATTTAAGGCGTAACGTAACATCATTGCCGCACTCAAAACTTGGGCTATGGGATTGGCTTTATCTTGTCCGGCGATGTCGGGTGCGGAACCGTGCACGGGTTCAAAAACTCCCGGTCCGGTTGCTCCCAAACTAGCAGAAGGCAGCATTCCAATACTACCAGTTAGCATCGCCGCCGCATCGGAAAGAATGTCACCGAATAAATTACCGGTGACAATTGTATCGAACTGTTTCGGCCAGCGAATTAACTGCATTGCTGCATTGTCAACGTAGAGGTGAGAAAGTTCGACATCCGGGTATTCTGAAGAAAGGGCAATAATACGATCGCGCCACAGTTGCGAAACATCCAAAACATTCGCTTTATCAACGGAACACAGCCTTTTGCCCCGCTTCCTAGCCGTCTCAAAAGCAACTCGCCCGATTCTATCAATTTCCGACTCGGTGTAAGCCATCGTATTGACACCGCGTTTTTCGCCTGTTTCCGTCTCAAAAATACCTTTCGGTTTGCCGAAATAAATGCCGCCTGTGAGTTCGCGGACGACCATAATATCCACGCCTTCGACAACTTCCCGTTTCAAACTAGAAGCATCAACCAATTGCGGTAAAATAGTCGCCGGGCGCAAATTCGCAAACAATCCCAATCCGGCACGCAGTCCTAATAATCCAGTTTCCGGGCGCTGTTCGCGGGGCAAATTATCCCACTTGTAACCGCCGATAGCTGCTAACAATACTGCATCGCAGTTGCAGCATTTTAAGAGTGTTTCTTCGGGCAGCGGATTGCCTGTTGCGTCAATAGCAGCGCCGCCAATTAAAGCTTCTTGAAATTCAAAGCCGATGTCCAATTGTTGACCGACAAGTTTCAGGACATCTACCGCCACAGCGATAATTTCAGGGCCGATGCCGTCTCCTGGTAAAAGAGTGATGCGGTAGTTTTGAGTCATATCGATTTTGGAGTTTTGATTGTAGATTTGAGATTGAGAGTTAATGGGAATTCTTTGGAAATGCAAGACATTCTCACAAGGCTATAATCATATCAGGATAAGCAACCTCAGAATTCATTATGACATTCCCGACTTACCCGCCTGCTCAAGCTGAACCGCCTCTAGACCCCCGGCAGAGTTTGCCAACAATGTATGATTTACCTAGCGAAGACCCAAAGGAGCCCGGTTTGCCAGATACATTTCATTTAGATCAGCCGCAACTCTTGGAATTCACGTTTTTGCCGCCGGGATGGGATGCGGAACAAGTCTTTACAGCCAGTGACCTAAATTTGTATTACGATGCAACACAACCGCGCTGGCATAAACGCCCTGATTGGTTTGCTGCGGTGGGTGTGCCAAGGCTTTATCAAGGGCGCGATATGCGTTTGAGTTATGTAGTTTGGCAAGAACGGGTAAATCCGTTTGTGGTGGTGGAATTGCTATCGCCGGGCACTGAAGATGAAGATTTAGGGCGGACTGTTCAGCAAGCTGGGGAACCGCCGACTAAGTGGCAAGTTTATGAACAAATTTTGCGGATTCCTTACTATTTTGTGTTCAGTCGCTACACGGATGAATTGCGAGCTTTTCATCTTGTAGGAGGCCACTATGAACCTGCAGAATTAATTGATGGGCGGTTATTTATTCCTGAGTTGCAGTTGAGTTTAGGTTGGTGGCAAGGCACTTATAAGAGTATGAATCGTTTGTGGTTGCGATGGTTTACGGCCCAAGGAGGGTTGATTTTGAGTCCGGGTGAAAGAGCAACGGCGGCGGAACGGCAACTGATAGAATCTCAACAGCAACTCATAGCATCTCAACAGCGAGAGGAAAGACTAGCGGCGCGGTTGCGGGAACTAGGCATCGATCCTGAACAATTGGTTTAATAGTTCTCGCACCCAGGCCTGGTGAAACCCGGTTTCTTCCTTCTATTTCTCGTGACTCGTCCCAAAACTCGTAGAAACCGGGTTTCTAGCCCCCATGGGTAATTCTTGCTTGAGTGTTCCAAAAGCACGCGCGGCGTAGCTATCCCGTAGGGAATCGTCCATAACCCCTTTTCAACTCCTCGAATCCGCTCAACAGGAGTGAAATAAGATAAAAATAGTTCGATCGCACGCACGTACAAAAAAATCGGCAAGGAGTCGCACCAGTGGCAGAGGGCGAAGGCATACCAACATCAGCACAGATTGATTCTAGGGACTATTCTTGGGCCTTTTGGCCGGTCGTCCCCCTCTATCCCTACAGCAAGCGGCGCACCATCCGCAAGGAAATAGTTAAAGATACAATCTGGACTTTTGACCAACTACAAGGCATTTTTTACGTTGTCGTCCCGATTCGGATGACAGTAATTAAACTAGAACCCGAAGGCCTTCTCGTCTACGCCCCCGTGGCACCGACTCCTGAGTGCATCCGCTTGGTAAAAGAGTTAGTAGCAGAGCACGGCGAGGTGAAGTACATCCTGCTGACAACGGTTTCGGGCATCGAACACAAAGTTTTTGTCGGCCCCTTTGCGAGGTGTTTTCCCGAAGCGCAGGTGTTTGTCGCCCCGCAGCAGTGGAGTTTCCCGGTGAATTTGCCGCTGAGTTGGCTGGGTTTGCCGGCGAAACGCACCTCTGTACTGCCCTTTGACAGCAGCAACACACCGTTAGCCGATCAATTTGACTGGGCAATTCTCGGCCCCCTGGATCTCGGTTTGGGCAGATTTGCTGAAGTTGCGTTATTTCACAGGCGATCGCGCACGCTGATGTTAACAGATTCCGTGGTTTCCATTCCCGAAAATCCGCCCGCGATCGTCCAACTCGACTCGTACCCGCTGCTGTTTCACGCCAAAGACAGCGCCTCGGACATTGTGGCAGACACCCAGGAAAATCGGCGCAAAGGGTGGCAGAGAATCGCCTTATTTGCCATGTATTTTAGCCCCAGCGTGCTGGAAGTGCCGCCGTGGTCGGAGGTATTTGCCAGCGCCGTCAAAGCGCCAGAACGATCAAGGAAAGCTTATTTCGGGTTGTATCCGTTCAAGTGGAAAACAGATTGGGTGCGATCTTTTGAGGCTTTGCGGGGAGGAGGGCGGTTGTTGGTGGCGCCGATTTTGCAGACTTTGATTCTCAACCGCGCGCCGAGGGAAACTCTCGATTGGGTGGATAAAGTGGCGAGTTGGGACTTTCAAAGGATTGTACCTTGTCACTTCGATAGTGCGATCGACTCCCGGCCGCGTGAATTTCGGCAAGCATTCTCATTTCTGGAAAAACACTCGCCTGTTAATTCCTTACCCGAAGACGATTTTAAATTGCTGAGGCAGATTGATGCGGGTTTGAATAAAACTGGTTTGGTTCCACCTGCGAAAGAGAAAGTTTAATCATTTGAGTTCACAATCTTTTCGATTTCCACTAACCCCCAAATCCCCCCTAACCCATTAACAAGGGGGCGACTGGAGTCTTCAAAGTCCCCCTTCTTAAGGGGGATTTAGGGGGATCGAGAATTCGATACAAACGAGAGAAATAGAGGGTGCTAGTCTTAAGTTGAGACGCTTTGAACACTGCCCTGTCCCTACTAAATCAATTTATGAAATTTTCAACTTAAACTCATCAAACTTCACCACTTTCGACGCCGGTTTCCGCGTATCAAAATAGTAGCTGCTAACCGTACCCTCCCCCGTATCAAAAATAGTAAAAGCCGTAATATCATTGCTATCAATATACGGCAGCGGCCGCCCGTCTTCTCCCAACAAAGGCGCAACAGTCGGCACCACAGGTTCCAATCCGTTCGGATCTCCAATAGCGCTGTAATCTTCCCGATATCCCGGCGGCACAAATCGGCGCTTTTCCCCCGCAAAAGCACCATAACTGTTGCCCACATTAGAAGTCTCCAAAAAGTGCATTCCGCTGGAACTTACAAACCGATTCCACAAGTGCGAATGTCCGTAAAATACCAACTGCACCCCCGCTGTTTCTAGTAGCGGCACTACATCCCGAATCAGATAATCTTGCTGTTTCGGATACTCGTAACGCACCATTTTAATCTCGCCATCGAGAGCGCGATCGACTATTTGCACTGGGTCAGTATAAGCAGGTACAATATTGTCGCCCAGAGAATGCGGCGGGTGGTGAAACATCACAATTTTATATTTTGCCTGCTGGAATTCCGCACTCTTTAACTCTTGTTGCAGCCAATTATATTGAGCGCTCCCCTTGACAATCGGCTCAAAAATATGCTGTCCGTATCCCCATTTTTCAGGCTTATTAAAATCTTCGTCCCGTTCGCGATACCTGCCTCTGGCACCCGGATCTAAATTCGGAGTCCGCCAGATATTCGTAACATACAAAGTTACTAACCGCACGTCCCCAAAAGTCACCGCATAGTATTTTTTGTTACCATTTAAATTAAAAATTTCGTCATAGGTATCGCTATTAAAAGTATTGTTTTTCAGCCAGATTTCGCGCACTGAAGAGTCATTATTGGGATTCAAAGATGCAGCACGTTGAGCGTATATTTTCTCGGCGGCGGCGCGGGGAAAAGGATCGTGAAACTGCTCGTAGAGTGTGCTGCTGTTTGAATACCTACCCATGATTTCGTGATTGCCAATGGCGGGAAATAAAGGCGCGTGTTGGATCAGTTCGCCGCCGCTGTAAACGGTTTTGATGCCGTTTTTGTCGAGTTCGGAAAATGCGCGACCTTGCAGCGCGGGAAAGAAAGCGCGGCCTTGGTAGTCGTCAAACCATTCAGAAGCGCGATCGGGTATATTAATTAAATCCCCAGCCATGAAAATCGCGTCAACTCTCCCAATTGTTTCGGCTACTTTCTGGAGATTTGCTGCTGTCATCGGCATCAATTGATGGTCGGAAGTGAGGAGGATTTTGAGCGGCCTTCCTGCTGCTGGTGTCGGAGAAAGAGTGAAAACTTTGCTGCTGACAGATGCGCCGTCTTTCCTTTCGCTAGTGACTCGATAAGGAATGCGAGCACCGGGCATTAAATTGGAGACTTCTGCTTCGTGGCGCCAGATGTCGCGGACAATTGGATTGCTGTCAATGATGCTTTGTTTCATTTCATCGGAAATGCGCGAGTCTTTGTCTTCGCGAGTGCGGCTTAGCTTGGTAGTATTTGCCGTCACAACTTGATTCAAATTTTCGCCGTAAGCAACAGTGTTGCGAGTCCCAGCAAACTCGGTGAACCAGACAACTCGCACCGAGTTTGCTTTTGGGACTTGCAAAAACGGATCGGTTAAAAGCTGAGGTTCGTTGAGGTTAGATGGCATCATGAAACCTAGCAATAGGACAATCAACATCAAAACAGCAAAAAACCAGGGATTGCGAGAATAACCTTTGGGATTTCTTACTTGGTTGGGCAATGGTGCTAACATAATTCATTAGTCATTAGTGTGTAAGGGCGGGTTTCACTAGCCAAACAGAAATCCCCACCCAAATACATATAAACCCGCGCCACCAATTTTAAATTTTAAACTACCAACGTTATCAAAAAGTTAAGAAATTAGTAAAATATCTCACATCTAACAAACTTTAACCATTTTTTCATATTTTCTGATCTCTCCATTCTCTTTCTCTGCGCCCTCTGCGCCCTCTGCGGTTCATTAAAAAAAATCTTTCTCAAAAATGCTTGAGACTTGCGATATAACATTCTTAACACCCTTCCTTCAATCTAAAATCTAAAATCTAAAATCTAAAATCCCATGACTCGCCACCTTCTCAAGGCTAACTGCAAAACCGTACACTTGGGCGGTTTCTCTCCGAATATCGAACCTGCTTTAAGGGTGGATTCGGGCGATCGCATTGATATCGAAACCTATTCAGGATATTATGTTGCTGACCAAGCCCCGCCGGAATTTCTCACCCCCGAATTTTTAGGTATTTGTCAGAATTTGCCTCCCAACCGCAAAGTTGGGCCGGGGCCCCACTTGCTGACAGGCCCGATTTATGTTAACAATGCCGAACGGGGAGACGTTTTAGAAATTCACATTGAGGATGTTTATCCGAGTTTACCAGTAGGATTTAATGCAATTCGCGCCGGATGGGGAGCTTTGCCTGACTGTTTTCCCGAACCTAAAGTGCGGTTTATTCCCCTAGATTTACAGCAAAAAACTGCTGAATTCCCCCCAGGTAGCGACCTGGCGATTCCCTTGCATCCTTTTTTTGGAATTATAGGTGTTGCGAATTCAGAAATTAACCGTTCTTCTATTCCTCCACAGCGCTACGGAGGCAATATGGACAATCAGGAACTCCAAGCAGGAACGCGATTATTTTTACCTGTTTTTCTGCGTGGTGGTTTACTGTCCATCGGCGACGGACATTCGGCACAAGGAGACGGTGAAGTTGACGGTACTGCCATTGAAACTTCGATGAACGGGACTATTCAAATCATTTTACGCAAGGATTTTATTTTGATATTCCCGTTTGCCGAAACGCCCACTCATATTGTAATTATGGGATTCGGTAGAACATTAGATGAAGCCTTTGAAATGGCGGTTAAACAGACGGTTTATTGGTTGCAAAAGTTTGCAGGTTTCAAAGAAGAACAGGCTTATGTTTTGTGTTCCATTGCGGTAAATTTTCGGATTACTCAGGCTGTCAACAATCCCCAAAAAGGAGTTCACGGAATGATGCCCAAGTGTATTTTGCCCGAAGTGAAAATTATTGGTCACGGAGTTTGAGGTAAAATGATAACACGCGATCGACCAAATAATTAGGATCGCGATCGCACAAACGACACCAATTTGTCACTGCTGTGGTCGATCTGGATCGCGATCCTGTTGACAATTAAGCTTAAAATGAGATAAGTTACCAGTTCTACCTAAATCGAACTCAACATGAAAAACCAGACTGACGATGTTGCCAAAAAAGATTTAGTCGATCGAGCTTTTGGGAATGCAGCAATACCAGATCCGACAGCGTGGGTGCACGAACATTATTTTCTGGCTAATTTCGCCGATACTCTGGCACACATCCAAGAACATATGTCTGAAGACAGTTGCGAAATCGGCGATAATGGTGACTCTGGTGAGGGGGTATTATCGATCGATGCCAAAATTAGAGATATGTTGAGAGCTACTTTTAGCGACGACGGCTGGCATTATGTCGAAAGTTTATTGTGAGTTTGGTAAAACCCACAAGTATTTGTACGTTCATAACTTGAGAACGTAAGTTATACCAGTTTAACAAAAGAATCCAACTTTAGGCCGGTGATCTACCCCATTAGATCGTGCATGCGTTATGCGCAATTCTTTAATCTCAAATATCAAATCTCCAATAATATCAATTCCATCTGCGCCGGAATGATATCAAATCCACGCTTCATCGTCGGGCATAAAGTCGAATCAAGCTGCCAACAAATAATTCGCGCAATTTTCATTTTTTTGACTCACAGTCAACAGCCAACAATGATTCCAGTGCAACCGGAATCGATATGATATCAGTTTCCTCTCTCAACGCAGACTCGCAACTAAGAGTGAGTGGCTGCGTGCATTTCTATCCCAATTTGAAGTAAATTGGACTATTGTGATGTAGGATACTTTAGATGGGGGAGAAATTACTGTCGCTAGGAATTTCGATCGATCGCAAAAAAGCCGCACTTTCTTCGGGCAAAGCAGTATTGATAAACATCCCGCTACCCAACTCAAACCCAGCTTGCTTAGTAACTCTGGGAATAATTGCAATATACCAGTGAAAGTATTTTGTTGCCCGTTGGGCGATCGGCACCGATCGAATATTATAGTTATAATCGGGATTGTTCAATCCGTAATAAAGCTTAGCCAGTACAGTTTTCAAAGTATCCGCAAGGTCGGCAACTTCCCCATCAGTAATTTCATCAAACGAAGAGGAATGACGGCGCGGAAAAATCCAAGTGTGAAACGGTGAAAGTGCAGCGTAAGGGATAAAAGCGACAAAATGTTCACTCTCACAAATCACTCTTTCCTCCGCCGCTAATTCATCTTCCAAAGTCCGGCAAAATAGACATTCTCCCGTGTCATCAAAATATCTAATAGCTTCGTCGATGCGGCTGCGGAATTGGCTGGGTACAACGGGCGTCGCTGCTATCTGCGAGTGGGGGTGTTCGAGAGAAGTTCCGGCACTTTCCCCGTGATTTTTGAAGATAATAATTGTTTCAATGTGGGGATTTTTTCTAATTTCTACATACCGCTGGCGGTATACTAAAAGTATGTTTGCAACTTCTTTAGCACTCAACAAAGCTGTTGTCAAATCATGTCGCGGGTGTTCGACAATTACCTCGTGAACGCCGATTCCCGCCATCGTGCGGTGAATTCCCGATGATATCCTCATCCATTCTGCTGTCGGGGAGAGGGCGGGATATTTGTTGTAAATTGCCCTGACTTTCCAGCCAGTGCGATCGCCCAAACGGCAAGTTTCTAAGGTTCCGTCTTCCTCATTTCCCACGCAAAAAGGGCAATCGGCACGGTGCGGTGGCACTACGGCAGCCCACTTTTTTTTGTTAGCGAATTGATCCGGTCTTGTCGCCCGTTCCGTGGCGATGATTACCCAATCTCTGGTAATTAGATTTTGTCTAAGTTCAGACATTTTCTTACCTTCAGTTTCCGGGTCAAATTGTGTCTTATTTTAGACAAAAACTTTTATTTTGTCACTCACTAGAGTAAATTTTTAACAAATCTTAATTTATAATTAAATCGGCAGTTTCTCAACAAAAGTTAACAACATTTGAAACCAGCGATAGAGGACGATTAGCGACTAAAGGTGTCTCCCCCGATGTTACAGAATATCTATCTAAGCAGTACGGGTAAGCACAGATTTTAACCGCAGAGATTAAGCCAACTGCAACTGCACATTCTGCAATTTGCAAATCGCTTTCAAGACTTGCGCCAACAAGAGCGATCGCTCTCGGTCAATCAAATTCAATTCAGGTAAAATCTGATAAGTACAAGGATTTCCCCGCGTCAGATACACAAACTGATAGTTACGTCCATTCGTTGTCAATCCCCAAACAGACGATTGCTGCTGCAAACTTTTATAAGCATAAGTCAGCAATTGTGGCAAACCGGCCCAAGGATCGATCGCACTATTTTTCGCCTCCACTACCAAAATCCAAAACTGTGCCGCCGCGAGCTCTGCATCCGGCTGATTTACCGCTAAAATATCCAAGCGCCCTTTAATTAAAGTATCCCCATCCTCAACCTCGATCGGGATGCTATCTTCCATTGTCAGCACGATCGGAATATCAAAAAATCCTGCTAATCTCATTAACGGTGAAAGCACTAAAAACTTAACCAGTTCTTCTGAAACTTTTCCGGCGGATAAGTAGCGTCGAAAGTCAGTTCTAATTTTTAATATTTCCTGCTGTTCTAATTCTGACAGCGGTTCCAAAGAGAAAAAATCGGTGAAGGCGTCTCCTTCTCGCTCTTCCAATTTGAGAAGGCGGCGAACGTCATTTAGCGAGAGTTGGCTTGCTTCTAAATTTTGCGTCATAGTTTTCCTTTAATTAAATTTAACTAACTACCTAATTATACCTAATCTCATTTACAAAAAAGTATAACTTAAAAAGTTGTAACCCAATAATCCCTAAGAATAATTAATCATTAAATAAGCTAAAAAATCCTCTAGATCTGCGTTAATCGGCATTACTCGGCAAGCAAAAAAAGAACAACATCTCAACCTCTTACAAAATTTCCCAAAGTCTTAAGGAAAATAAACATACTTTTGCCCCAAGTTATGCAAACAATAGTTAAAAAGACGAACCGAAGTTAAAGTTAAAAGCAATGTCACAAGATACGATCGAGTCAATTCTGCAAGAAAAACGCCTATTTCAGCCGCCCGCTGAATTCTCCCAAAAAGCTCACATCAAAAGCCTAGAAGAATACCAAGCCCTCTACGACAAAGCCAAAGCTGACCCCCAAGCATTCTGGGCAGAACTCGCTGCCCAAGAATTGCACTGGTTCCAAAACTGGGATACCGTGCTCGACTGGCAGCCGCCTTTTGCTAAATGGTTTGTCAACGGTAAAATAAATATTTCTTACAATTGTCTCGATCGCCACTTAACAACTTGGCGCAAAAATAAAGCCGCCCTGATTTGGGAAGGGGAACCCGGAGACTCCCGCACCCTCACCTACGCGCAACTCCACCGCGAAGTCTGCCAAATGGCGAACGTCATCAAAGAATTGGGAGTTCAAAAGGGCGATCGCGTCGGTATTTATATGCCGATGATTCCCGAAGCTGCGATCGCCATGCTAGCCTGCGCCAGAATCGGTGCAGTACACAGCGTTGTTTTTGGCGGTTTTAGTGCAGAAGCTTTGCGCGATCGCCTCAACGACGGCCAAGCAAAACTCGTCATCACCGCCGACGGAGGCTTCCGCAAAGATACCGCCGTCGGCCTCAAAACACAAGTAGACAAAGCACTAGCAAATAATGCCGTACCCAGCGTTACCAACGTTCTGGTAGTTCAGCGCACCAAACAGCAAATTGACATGGAACCGGGGCGCGATCGCTGGTGGCACGATTTGCAAAAAACTGCATCACCAAATTGTCCGGCCGAACCGATGGATAGCGAAGATTTGCTGTTCATTCTTTACACTTCTGGAAGTACCGGAAAACCGAAAGGAGTCGTCCATACAACCGGTGGTTATAACCTTTATACCCACATGACAACCAAGTGGATATTCGACCTCCAAGATACCGATGTTTACTGGTGTACTGCTGATGTCGGCTGGATTACGGGACACAGTTACATAGTCTACGGGCCGCTGTCCAACGGTGCGACAACTTTAATGTATGAAGGTGCTCCTCGCCCTTCTAATCCCGGCTGTTTTTGGGATGTAATTGAAAAATACGGCGTCACAGTTTTCTACACTGCACCCACCGCAATTCGCACCTTTATGAAAATGGGCGAACAATTGCCAAATGCCAGAGATTTGTCATCTTTACGATTGTTAGGAACCGTCGGCGAACCGATTAATCCCGAAGCTTGGATGTGGTATCAGCGCGTAATTGGCAACTCGAATTGTCCGATCGTCGATACTTGGTGGCAAACAGAAACCGGGGGAATTATGATTACCGCTTTGCCCGGTGCAATTCCTACAAAACCCGGTTCTGCTACCCTACCTTTCCCCGGAATTGTGGCTGATGTTGTTGACCAAGATGGCGAACCAGTAACTAACGAAAGCGGCGGTTATTTAGTGGTGAAACATCCTTGGCCGGGAATGATGCGGACGCTTTACAACGATCCCGATCGCTTCCGCCGCACCTATTGGGAATATTTGCACCCGAAAGATGGCGAATTCGTTTACTTTGCAGGGGACGGCGCGCACAAGGACAAAGACGGTTATTTCTGGGTAATGGGCCGCGTTGACGATGTAATTAATGTGGCCGGTCACCGACTCGGCACAATGGAAGTCGAGTCAGCTTTGGTATCGCATCCAGCCGTGGCGGAAGCTGCGGTTGTTGGTAAACCCGATGAGATTAAAGGTGAGGACATTGTGGCTTTTGTCACGCTGGACAACTCGCAGCAACCTAGCGATGAATTGGCTAAGGAATTGAAGCAGCACGTGGTTAAGGAAATTGGGGCGATCGCCCGTCCCGGCGAAATTCGATTTACCGATGCTTTGCCAAAGACTCGCAGCGGCAAAATCATGCGCCGGTTGCTGCGTTCTTTAGCTGCGGGAGAAGAGGTTTCTGGGGATACTTCGACCTTGGAAGACCGGACGGTTTTGGATAAATTGCGGGCTGATTCCTAGGGGTATTTTGTAACCGCAGATGAACGCAGATATAATTACATTAGCGTTCATCTGTGATTTAATTGTTCGGTCTAATTGAAATCGGGTGCATCCCAATTTTGTAAGGGTTCTCGCATTCCGGGAGATAATTTATTAGTTATAAGCACAGACTTACTGCGGGAATCCGAGATCCTACGAATATATTTGCAAAAATGAGATACACCAATTGAAATCTTGCAAAATAGCCAGAAACCGAGTTTCTTTGGGTTTATTGACAATGATGCAATATTTACGGCAATGTAGAGTGTAGGAATGTTAGAAAACCCTGAAAATAAAGGTAATTGCTCAACCCCCTTGACAAGAGAACGAGATAGACATTAGATAGAGGAATGAAAAAACTCCCTGACCTAAA
>NZ_JAUBQM010000110.1:0-15317 GCF_036701245.1 Microcoleus sp. Pol14D4 | reverse complement strand
CATAATATTTTTTTGGAAATATGTGTTATTTTTGACGCTCAGAGGACAACTTCATCATACCATAGTTCAGCAACGCCTAGAACGTGTTATTGCCAACCCGATCGCACTCCGAGTCAAAATCGCTGATGTTACTCATAACCTCGATATTCGCCGCATCGCCAATCCGACAGAAGCCGATTTTCAACGCATTGCAAAATACAAACAAGTCCTAACTCAATTATGTGCAGCCTTAAAGTAATTATTAACCGCAAATATCCGCGTTAATCTGCGTGCATCTGCGGTTAAAAAAATCCCGAAATCCTAAGCCATCACCATCCCCCCATCCACATTAAAAACCTGCCCGGTTATATAAGCAGCCGCCGCATCTGCCGCCAAAAACTTCACCATCCCCGCAACTTCCTCAACTTCCCCGTATCTCCCCAGCGGAATATACTTCAAAATTTCATCAGACTTGACATCCTTAGTCATATCTGTAGTGATAAAACCCGGTGCAACTGCATTCACAGTAATCCCGCGAGTCGCCAACTCTTTCGCCACAGTTTTAGTAAACCCAATTACCCCAGCCTTCGCCGCACTGTAATTAGCTTGTCCCGGATTGCCCATTTGCCCAGCAACCGAAGCAATATTAATAATTCGACCGCTTCGCTGTTTCAGCATGATTTTACTCGCAGCTTTCGCACACAAAAACACGCCAGTTAAATTCAAATCAATTACCGCTTGCCAATCTTCCAACTTCATCCGCAATAGCAAAGTATCGCGAGTAATGCCTGCATTGTTCACCAAAATGTCAATCCGTCCCCATTTTTCCATGACATTACTGGTGAGTAAATCTACTTGCTCAGTTTTCGAGACATCTGCTGCAAGTGCGACAGCTTCTCCTCCAGCAGCGACTATTTCTGCTACCACCTCATCAGCAGCAGCACTCGAACTCGCATAGTTGACGGCGACTTTAGCGCCCTCTGCGGCTAATGTTAAAGCAACGGCGCGGCCGATTCCCCGCGACGCACCGGTCACGACAGCAACTTGACCCCGCAATCTCTGAAAAGTCTCTGGTAATAATTCCATAATTGTATCCTCGCAATCTACCAGAGAATTTTGCACTAAAATCGAGCCAGAACCCAAAAAATTATTTTGTCTTATGGCAGTTCAAAAACAGTTCAGCAGTTTTGAGGAGTTACTATCGGGCTCTGACTTGCCGGTGTTGGTAGATTTTTACGCTACTTGGTGCGGGCCTTGTCAGATGATGGCACCGATTTTGGAGCAAGTCAGCGGTCAGATGAAAGACAAGCTGATGGTTGTCAAAATTGACACCGATAAGTACGAACAGTTGGCGTCGCAGCATCACATTTATGCTTTGCCGACTTTGGTGCTGTTCAAAAATGGCGCTGAGGTCGATCGAATTGAGGGAGTGATGCAAGCGGCGCAGTTGATCGATCGAGTGCAACCTTACTTGTAGCACCAGCCAATTATCACACGTAGGGTGCGTCAGTTAATATCTGATTAATTATGAATAAGATAATCCTAGTTGACGCACCCTACGTATGAAGACTCCCAGCCACGCTATTATCAATCTGGCAATTCTTGGCAAACCGCAACTGCCGCAAGCTAATCTAATTATTGTTATCGGCGGAATTTTGCCGGATATTCCGATATTTTTATTTTACTTTTGGGCGAAATACATTGCTCGCTTGCCCGCAGCTACAATTTGGTCAAAAGCATATTATGAGCCTTTTGTGCAAAATATTGTGGCTCTGTTTCATTCAATTCCCCTTGCGGTTATTGGTTTGCTAATTGCTTATTACTTTGGCTGGCAAAGCGTGCAAATTCTGTTTATTAGCATGATCCTGCACTCTCTGGGAGATTTGCCTGTCCACAATGACGACGCTCACCGACACTTTTTTCCGTTCAGCAATTACCGTTTTATCAGTCCGTTTTCTTATTGGGATCGGAAGCACTACGGGTCAATTGTTTCTGCGGTTGAAATGTTGTTAGTGCTGCTGTCAACTTACCGCGTTTTTGGTTTTGTTAATTCTTATGTTGGAAAAACGTTGTTAATTTTGGTGAATGGTTTTTACTGGGCTGGCGCGGTTTATTTTCAGGTGCGAGATTTATTTAAATTCACTTCCCAAAGATGAAACATGAACTCAAAATTACAAATTAGGAATTAGCAATTAGCAATTACCCTATTGTTAACTGCGCCGAATATTAAAACAACACCAATCTTGGCGCTTCCACAGAGTAGCCACAATCCAGCCGTGCTGTTCGAGAGTGTCGGCAATTGGCTTAGCTTGTTCGAGCAAAATGCCGCTGAGAACTGCCCAAGTAGTGGGTTTGCTAATTGCAGTGAACTGCGGGATTAAATCAATGATTACTTCTGCTAAAATGTTACAGATCAAACCGTCGATCGGCTCATCGACCATTTCTTTCAAGCGATCGATACTTCCGAGCTCTGCAACCAACTGCTGAGAATTAACGCGGTTGAGTAGTCTGTTGCTAATGGTCGATCGCACTGCCAAAGGATCGGTATCCAAAGCATAAACTTTTGTAGCGCCCAACAAAACTGCGCCGATCGACAAAATACCCGATCCGCAGCCGATATCAGCAACGATGCACTCTTTCTCATCAAAACCGAGACGCATTTCCAGCGATTCCAGACAAAGTTGAGTGGTGGCGTGAGCACCGGTACCGAAGGCCACACCGGGATCTAAACGCAAAATAATGCGATCGGTATCAGTGGGTAACGGCAGCCAGGCCGGGTTAATTAAAAAGCGATCGCCCACTTCTTGAGGCTGCCAGTGCTCCTTCCAAGTGCTGCCCCAGTCTTCGTCTTCAATCAAATCCCACTGCATTGCAGGTAGGGGCAAACCTGCACACAGAGCATCTTGGCGCAGCCACAGAGACAGAGCGGCCAAATCCAGCAATCCTGCCTGTTCTTCGGGCAAATAAGCCGACATCAGGCAGGAATTGCTTTTGATCTCAGTAGCAGTTCCCCGACAGTTAAACCGTTCCAGACGCCAAAAGATGATATCTTCCAGCGCCGGATCGCAAAGAATTCTAATTTCCCACCAGCTATGTGCCATAACAATTTTAGATTTTAGATTTTAGATTTTAGATTGGCCCAGGGGAACTGGAGACTGGGAACTGGGGAGTGAGGAATGAGGATTGGCTAATAGAAAAATTCCCGCTTTCTTGCCAATTACCAACGATCAATTACCCATTACCAATTATCAGTCCTAGCATCCAAAATCTAAACTCCAAAATCCGTCAAAGATTTACCGTGTAAGCATCCCGAATTCCCGGAACTTTTAGGATCTCGGCCAGTATCCCCTCTGGTAGAGGGTCATCGAGGCTCAAAACCATCACCGCATCGCCTCGCACGATTTTACGGCCTACCTGCATACTGGCAATATTGACATTAAAACTGCCCAATTGGGAACCAATTTTGCCGATAATCCCCGGCATATCGCGGTGCAGGGTAAACAGCATATGGTGAGTGGGGGAAACATTGACTGGGAAATCGTCAACGCTGGTAATCCGAATTTCGCTTTCGCCGAGCACTGCACCTGTCACGGTGTGTTCGCCGAGAGTTCCCTTAGCCGAGAGGTGCAGGGAACCGGTGTAGTCGCGAATCGAGGCGTCTCTGGTTTCGACGACGCGAATTCCGCGTTCTTTTGCTTCAATGCTGGCGTTGACGTAGTTAACGCGCTCTCGCAGGGCTTGGGAGAGCAGGCCTTTGAGGGCGGCGACGACTACGGGCTGGCTTTGGTTGCTGGCCAATTCGCCTTGCAGTTGAACGTTGAGGTAATCGACTCGGCCTCCGGCTAGCTGGCTGACGAGGTTGCCGAGGGTTTCGGCGAGTTGCAGGTAGGGTTTGAGTTTTTCGATCGAATCTGGGAAAATTCCCGGTATGTTGACAGCCGATCGCGCCGGCAATCCCAACAGCACGTCGCGAATTTGTTCGGCAACGTCGATCGCCACATTCACCTGAGCTTCCGCTGTGGAAGCTCCCAAGTGGGGCGTCAGCACGATGTTTTGGCCGACATTCCGCAACGGGGAATCGGCTTCGAGGGGTTCATGTTCGTAAACATCCAAAGCTGCGCCGGCGATCTTGCCTTCTTTGATGGCTTCTGCCAGGGCTGATTCGTCGATGATGCCGCCTCTGGCGCAATTAATGATGCGGGCCGTGGGCTTCATTTTCGAGAGCACTTCAGCGTTAATTAAGTGCAGGGTTTCCGGGGTTTTGGGGATGTGCAGGGTGATGTAGTCAGATTCGCGCATCAGCAGTTCGAGTTCTACCAAGCGACAGCCCAACTGTTCGGCTCGTTCGGTGGAAATGAAGGGGTCGTAAGCCAGCAGTTTCATGCCCATTGCTTTGGCTGCGGCGGCGAGGTGCGAGCCGATTTTGCCCAAACCGACGATGCCGAGGGTTTTTTTGTAAACTTCTACGCCGATAAAGCGGTTGCGTTCCCATTTACCGCTTTTGACAGATGCGTTGGCTTCCGGGATGTGGCGAGACATCGAGAGCATCATGGCGATCGCGTGTTCGGCTGCGGCGATCGTGTTGCCTTCGGGGGAATTGACGACTACAATTCCTTTGCGGGTAGCTGCGGGTACATCGACATTATCTACGCCTACGCCGGCTCTGCCGATAATTTTAAGTGAATTCCCTGCTTCAATGATTTCTTTGGTAACTTGGGTGCCAGAACGGATCATCAAAGCGTCGTAATCTGGAATAATTTTTACCAGTTGTTCGGCTGAGAGTCCTGTGTTTACGTCAACTTGCGCGACTTGGGAGAGGATGTCAATTCCGGCTTGGTCGATCGGATCGGATACTAGAACTTTAGGCATAGCAAGCAATTGAGTGCAATAGTAAAAATAGACCGAGCGTTGGCGAGCTCAAAGTGAGACTTATGACTTAGAGCGGTATCTAACAGCTCAGCTCAAGCTTGCCTTTGTGCAGTTTGAATTGTATCTGTATTCGGTCAAGGTCGGCCGTTTTTTGCGTGAAATATTTTAGCTTTGCGGGCGATCGGACTCTCTGACCGTCGGAAAATCCCGCAAGTGCTTAGCTAGTATGTCTTTTCTGGCTATAATAGACTTTGGCTATTCAAGCCTAACTATCAGGAATTGTTTTCTAATGAATTATCTTATCGCCGTACTGCCCGATCGAATTCAAGCCGAAGCTGCCTACTGTGCTCTGGAAAAAGAAGGCTTGCCTATGAAGCAAGTGAGCATTTTGGGCCGCGGCTACAAAACTGCTGATGAATTTGGCTTGATCGACCCCAACCAGCAAGCGAAGAAACAAGCTAAACTCATGGCTATTTGGCTGATTCCCTTTGGCTTTATTGCTGGCGTTACTTTCAGTCTGATGACTGAGTTGAAAACTTTCGCCTGGGCGGGCGAAATTGGCGATCACGCGATCGGTGGCTTACTCGGTGCGATCGCCGCTGCGATGGGTAGTGTGTTTGTTGGAGGCGCGGGCGGTATGGCTTTTGGTAGCGGCGATGCTTTGCCCTACCGCAACCGTTTGAATGCGGGTAAATTTTTGATTGCGGTTAAGGGTACTGATGATTTGACCGGGAAAGCTGCGAATATTTTGCAGCAGTTTGAACCGGAAAATATCCAAGGTTATACAGAGACTTAGTTATTTGTTTGTTAACAGTTGACTGTTAACAGTTGACTGTTGACATTCAACTCGTGTAATATTTGGAGGCAGTTATGGAATCACAAACTATCCCTCTACATTCTCCCCTAAAATTAACGATTGAATTAACTGACGAGCAGTTTTTTAAGTTGTGTATAGACAACCGGGATTTGAGATTTGAGCGCACTGCAACGGGAGAATTAATTATTATGCCGCCTGCGAGTAGCGATACAGGCAGACGGAATGCGGATCTAAGTTTTCAACTCGAAGGTTGGAGCAGACAAAATAAGCATTTGGGAATTGCTTTTGATTCTTCAACTGGATTTAAACTGCCCGACGGTACAGATATTTCTCCCGATGCTGCTTGGATTCGGCGCGATAGGTGGGATGCTTTAACTGGTGAAGAAAAAAAGAAATTTGCGCCGATTTGCCCCGATTTTGTGGTGGAATTGCGATCGACCACTGATTCCCTAGAAAAATTGCGGGCTAAAATGAAAGTGTATGTAAAAAATGGAGCGAGGTTGGGATGGTTGCTCGATCGCAAAAATAGAAAAGTTGAAATCTCCCGTCAAGGTAGAGAAGTAGAAATTTTAGATGAACCTGCAACTCTGTCAGGTGAAGATGTACTACCCGGTTTTGTGTTGGATTTAACAGATATTTTCTAAATTTGTAAGAAGACTCGGCATTTGAAACCGCATCTATAAAGTCAAAAGCTGCAGAGGCGGGTTAAAGAGTAAAGAGTACAACTGGGGTAAAATTACGTGATTCTCTTTAGTCGGCATCCAGCAGACATGGTTTGTATAAACCTGCTTTCAACCGCCTTCTTATCTTTTCCCACTCATTCATGATATGATAGGCTGCCAAAGGTTGCGTTTGGTATAACCTATGAAAATCCTCCACGGGACTTGGATTCCTCAAACAGAAGAGAGTTTTGTTCAAGGTGGAACTTTTTGTCTTTGGGTTGAAACCACTGAAAAGAAAAAACGGCCTGCTAAGGTTCATCCCCGACAATTGGAGACGGCACAGTTAAGAGAGTTTCTAACGAAAGAAGCCGGGATTCAACTGCCAGCAGTCAGCAATACAAGTGCGATGGGGCGAGAATACGCGATCGTCCCTCGGTATTTTTTACTGCCCACTGCCGACAACCAGCCGTTGCCTTCTTTAGAACTAGCGCGATATTTAGAGACAGAGTTACCCGAAACATTTGAGTTGGAGTATTGGCAAGTTGACTGTGTGTGCATCGCCACCCACACTTTGACTAAAGTATTGAACGATCTGCATTTTTTTGCCCTCTACGATTTAGCAGAAGTTCAGTTTGGTTCAGACTTACTATTTTGGTATCACTACACCCAAAGTTTTAAGCAAATTGTTCTGAAAGATCATTATATTCCGGCGTTGCGCTATCGAGAAACTGCTCCGATCGCGATCGCACCCATCGAAAGAACCGAACCCGCTGAAAAAGCCACGCGCGGGCGTAAGAAAGCGGGCGAGACAAAAACCAAAACAACTGCAAAAACTCCAAAAACACCTGCAAAAATTGCACCCAGCTTTGAGATTTATCCGGGATGGGAAATTGTTTCAACACAGTACGAAAATGATTTACAACGCTATGTTGAATGGATGCCTTTAGTTTGTGTGTCCGGTTTTCGGAAGATCCAGCTACAAGATACACCAAAATTCTACGATCGCGAACGGTTGCTGCGGCATTTTTCCGAGTGTGCGATCGCGGAAATTGTCACTCAAACTCCCATCCCAGCATCGTTTGAAAATAAGATAGCGGATTCTTTACTGCAAATCTGCCTCAACCAAACAGGAAAAATTGCGCGAGTAAGCCTTGAACAATACCGGCAATGGCAAACCTGGCGCGATCGCATTACGCGCAATCAATCTGCTGACTCATTCTCCCTTTGCTTTCAACTACAATCCCCCGAAAATCCCGAACAACCTTGGGTTTTAGAGTTTCAGGTGGCTGCGAAAAAAGACCCATCTCTGCGGATGCCGTTGCAGGATTATTGGCGATCGCGATCGACTCAACAAAAACAGTTGCAAACACAATTTGGAGACAACTTTGAGCAACATTTGCTGACAAATCTCGGCTACGCTGCCCGCATTTATCCCCAACTTTGGCAAGGGCTAGAAACCGACAAACCCGTTAACATTACCCTCAGCTTAGATGATGCTTTCACCTTTCTCAGCGAGTCCGCTTGGGTATTAGAAGATGCCGGATACAAAGTGATTGTCCCCGCTTGGTGGACGCCGAAGGGACGACAGCGGGCGAAGATTCGCCTGCAAGTCAAAGGGAAGGGCAGCAACAGCGCTGCAATCAAGGGCAAAGGATTGTTTTCGGCGGATTCCTTGGTGGAATATCAATATGAATTGGCGATCGGGGGTGAACGGGTTAGCGAACAAGAATGGCAGGCGTTAGTAAATAGCAAAACACCGCTGGTGCAGTTCCGAGGACAATGGATGGAACTGGACAAAGACAAGATGCAGGAGATGCTGGAGTTTTGGAAAAAACATCGCCAAGAAAACCCCGATTTAAGCCTGATTGACTTTATGAAGTTGACGGCAGAAGGAGAAGCGAGCGAACAGTTGGAGGTTGAGCGCGATCGGGCTTTATCGGATATGTTGGAGAAGCTGAACGATAAGAGTCGGTTAGAGTTAATTGCAGATCCAGCAAATTTTCAGGGCAAGTTACGGGATTACCAAAAGCGCGGCGTTTCTTGGTTGAGTTATTTGGAAAGTTTGGGATTAAATGGCTGTCTTGCCGATGATATGGGTTTGGGTAAATCGGCGCAGGTAATTGCTCGATTATTGCAAGAGCGGGAAATTTTATCTACTACAAAAGAGACAGAAAAAGAGACAAAAAAAGCGATCGCACCTTCGGTTCTACCCACGCTGCTAATTGCGCCTACATCCGTAGTTGGTAACTGGCAAAAGGAAATGGAAAAATTTGCTCCTGAATTGCGATCGCTCATACACCACGGCCCTGGGCGCTTGCAAGATGCCAAGGAATTCAAAGCCGCCGTCCAAGGTTGCGATATGTTGATTACTTCCTTTACCTTGGTGCGAAAAGATGAGAAGCTGTTGAGCAGCGTAGCGTGGCATCGCGTGGTAATTGATGAAGCCCAGAATATTAAAAATCCGAAAGCGGCGCAAACCAAGGCGATTTTAAAGTTACCCGCTACCCATCGACTGGCATTGACTGGAACACCCGTGGAAAATCGATTGCTGGATTTATGGTCAATTTTTAATTTCCTCAATCCGGGCTATCTGGGCAAAGAGGCACAGTTTCGGAAGTTGTTTGAGATCCCGATTCAAAAACATGGGAGTCGCACACAATCAGCAGCGCTCAAAAAATTAGTAGAACCTTTTATCCTGCGCCGTCTGAAAACCGATAAGTCGATTATTCAGGATCTCCCCGACAAAGTGGAGCAAAAACTCTACTGCAATCTCACCCGCGAGCAAGCTTCACTTTATGAAGCGATCGTCAAAGAGGTAGAACAAGAAATTGACGCGACGGAAGGGATGAAGCGCAAGGGGATGATTTTGGCGACACTGCTGAAGCTGAAGCAAATTTGTAACCATCCGCGCCAGTTTTTGCAAGATGAAAGTGAGTTTACACCAGAGCGATCGCACAAACTGGAACGGCTGATCGAGATGATTGAGGAAGTCAAAGCAGAAGGCGAAAGTTTATTGGTATTTACGCAGTTTACAGAACTGGGAAGCGCGTTGGAAAAATATATTAAACAAACGCTACATTACAATACTTACTACATCCACGGGGGAACCAGTCGCGAAAAACGGGAACGGATGATTTCAGAGTTTCAAGATCCAGAGTCTGAACCTTCGGTATTTATTCTGTCACTGAAGGCGGGCGGCGTGGGAATTACGCTGACAAAAGCCAATCACGTGTTCCATTTCGATCGCTGGTGGAATCCGGCAGTGGAAGATCAGGCGACGGATCGGGCGTTTCGGATCGGACAGCAAAAAAATGTGTTTGTGCATAAGTTTGTGGCGATTGGGACTTTGGAAGAAAAGATTGACCAAATGATTGAGGACAAAAAGAAATTGGCAGGGTCAATTATTGGTGCGGATGAATCGTGGTTGACTGAGTTGGATAATGAGGCATTTAAAAAATTAATTAGGCTCAATAAAAATGCGGTTCTAGATTAGGAGAAACAATATAAGAAAGGGAGAGGGGGAGAGGGGGAGAGAGGGAGAGGATTTTTGATTGTCATCGAAATATACAAGTTAAATGCAGAACAGCTTATGTCACAATTTACTCGGACTTGGTGGGGCAATAAATTTATCGATGCGTTAGAAAGATTTACAGATTCTGGGCGGCTCGGACGGGGACGTTCCTATGCACGGAATGACAAGGTAAAAAGCTTTAAGATTACTGATGGCTTAGTGATGGCAGAAGTAAGGGGGTCGGTAAATCCTTATTTTGGGGTTTATAAGGAGCCGCTGTACAAAACTAAAATAGAGTTTCAGGCGATTAGTCAGGCAAAGTGGCAAGTGGCGATCGCCCAAATGGCATCGAAAGCCAGCTTCATTTCCCGGCTGCTAATAAACGAAATGCCTGACAACATTGAAAATGCTTTCTCACCCCTCGGATTGCACCTTTTACCCAGCAACCGTGAGGACTTTAAAACCACTTGCTCTTGCCCAGACTATAGCAATCCCTGCAAACATATTGCCGGAGTTTATTATTTGGTGGCCGCCGAATTGGACAAAGATCCATTTTTACTGTTTGAATTACGGGGGCTTTCTAAGGAAGTGCTGCACCGCGAATTAGCAAAAACGCCTTTGGGCTTGGCGCTTTCTGCCGAGTTGACGGCAGATGCAGCGGCCCCTGTGGCGGTAGATTCCTATTACACGCGGGCGATCGCCAGTGAGGCGCAAACGGTCAGCCTGAAAGAGTTTTGGCATGGTGCGAAGCGATTACCGCAGACGATTGATGTGGGGGTACAGAGTGGCGTAAGTGCGATCGTGGTGAAGAAACAGGGAGATTTTCCACAGTTTTGGCACAAGGATGGTTCGTTTATTGAGGCGATGGAAGAACTGTATTTGCGGGTGAAGAAGAATAAGTAGTTGGGTGGACAATGTGGCATTGCTGATTGACGGTATGAATTAAGTTCTACGAAAAGACTCCAAGGCACAAAAAGTCTGTCTTCGGCAAAGATTAAAAAATGTACATTCATACTAAAGTTCAGCAACGCCCATCCCTCCACTCTGCAACGCCAAAACCTGTTATCTACTCTACAGCGCGTGCCGGATAAGCTGCTGCAAAAAATTGACTGCCGACAAGTCTGAACATGGCTCCGTATAGTTGGGATTTTGTGGTGCCTGTTCGCGGTTTGTCACTAAAAAACAAGCAGCGGTGAAATGCCTTTCTCGCACCATCTTCTGACAAAAAAGTTCGTAGCGTTTAGCATAGCTTGCCCCTCTAAACTCCGGCAAAACGGCGAAATGCGGTTCTGCAACCTGTACCGGTGCGCGCGAGGCCGGACTGTCTTCCAAAACAAACAAATATCCCAACCACGGTGGCGGAGGTGCTGCGCCAAACACCCCTTCCCGGTAAGCTGTCCAGATGTCGAGAGCAGCCCCCATCGCTTCTTCTGTGCGGTTGTTGAAGTTGTTGCCAAAGCTGCCAACCTGGCTCTTCAACTCGATGACTACTTTGAGTTGCCGTTTTTGAGGGTTTACCACCAAAAAGTCGTACATCTTCGTCGGGCGAAAGAACCCAGGTATAACGGTTAGGCTTTTTTTAACGTGGATATGGTTTTGAGGCACACCTGCAGCCAGCAAGAAATTAGTCAGCGTCAGGATGAAACCGTCCATCTGCTTGCCGCCTGTCACCGCACTGCGGTTCCCTTGGTCAACCTTGCCAGCTAGCACCTGGGCTTGTGTCTGGGCGATGCGGGTATCCCAGAAACCTTGCACCGCTTCCTGGAACACATCATCGGGGATAATGGGTGTCTGTCCCGTCATTCAACAACCTCCCCCATTGTTCTGTCATAGACAACGCGCAAGCCATACGTCTCCTGCATCCGTTTCAGCGCTAGCTGATGGTAAGTTGGCTCAACATCTACCCCGATACTGTTGCGCCCCCAGTTGGCGGCGGCGACGCAGGTTGTTCCTGTCCCCATAAATGGGTCAAGTACCGTATCCCCTGCAAAAGAAAACATCCGCACCAGTCGTTCTGCCAGTTCCAAAGGATATGGGGCGGGGTGTTGCTTGGTGGAAGCGCCTTTGATATCCTGCCAAATTTGTTGAAACCACTGCCGGTGGAGAGTTTCCGGTATTACGGACAATACTCGTGCTGTGAGGGTGGGACTGCGGTAGCCGCCCGGTTTGCGCTGCATCAGGATAAATTCGATGTCGTTTTTGATGACACCTCCGGGCTCATAAGGTTTGCCGAGAAAACTGGTGCCATTCCCCGCTGCTTCTAGGGAAGCATTGGCGATTTTGTACCAGATAATCGGTGCGAGGTTATCAAATCCCAAATGGCGACAGTGTTCCTGAATACTCGCGTGCAGGGGAAATACCATGTGCCTGCCAAACCGCCTGCGGGCAACACAGACATCGCCCACCACAATCACCAGCCGTCCGCCGGGGACTAAAACCCGCCATACCTGCTGCCATACTCGATCGAGCTCCTGCAAAAACTTTTCGTAGTCTGCTATGGAGCCAAGCTGGTTGAGATTTTTGAGATATTCTTTTAAATTCCAATACGGGGGCGATGTGACTACCAGATGTACGCTTTCATCGGGAATATGTATCAAGTTTCGGCTATCGCCCTGTAGCAGGGAATGGAAAGATGGCAACCCCTGCACGCGATTCTGAATTTCCTGGATCAACGCCTTATTTTTGCTGATGGCAGGAATGGCGCGTTGCTCGTCTGCTGTTAGTAATGCCGCTGCTTCCTCGGGTACAAGGCTTTTATCCTGTAGCGCTTGTTTCAACGGTTCGGCTGCTTCCTGACACAGCAACTGCGTTGAAATATTAACCTTGCTTAAACTCGAAGACTTCATACATTTGCTAAAATAATCATGTTCATCATATCAGCTTTGCGATCCACAAAAATCCTAAGAGCGTTATTTGATGATTTTAGACTATAATTAAATTAGTGCGACTGTTAAAAAAGTAGACTTTTTAGTTACAGTAAACTTTGGCAATTTCAAATTAGAATCTAACATTAACTGATGTTACAAAGAGAAGAACTGTTAAAAGGCATTGAAAACCGCGAATGTGTGGCGCGGGCGATCGACCAAGCGGAACAAGCAATTAAAACTTGGGAAGTTACTCAGACTGATTTTCTGTCGCCTCCAGAATTGGCGGACACTCTGACGGTATTTAAGCGCTTAACAGACGTGGAATTAGTGGCTTGGGGCGGCTACCCGCAAGCTGAAAGACAAAGAATTGCGATCGCGCGATCGGATATCCCGATCGACTCTGCTAGCGTTAACGTTGCTGCGGTAGAAATCGCTGGCAATTTCTTATTCGATACAGCTTCTCACCGCGACTTTTTGGGGGCGATGTTGGGTACGGGAATTGTCCGGGAGAAAACGGGCGATGTGATTGTTTTGGGAGAACGCGGCGCGCAAGCCATTGTCATGCCGGAGATGGTAGAGTATTTAGAGATGAGTTTGCAGCAAGTGCGATCGGTTCCCGTACAAACGCGGCGCATTGAGTTGAGTGAACTCAAAATTAGAGAACCTAAAAAGAAAGAAATGACAACGGTTGAAGCATCCATGAGATTGGATGCTGTCGCCTCGGCTGGATTCGCAATGTCTCGCAGCAAAATGGCCGATTTAATTGGCAGCGGCGAGGTGCGAGTTAACTGGAAAGACGTTACTCAAGCTAGTTATAATGTCAAGTCTGGAGATTTAATTGCTGTTACCGGCAAGGGAAGATTGGAAATTGGGGAAGTTGCTGTTACTAAGAAGGAACGCTATCGAGTCCAGTTAACTCGATATTTGTAATTTATAGCCCAGAAACCGGGTTTTTTCCGAGAATATGGATACACCGCGTAAAAATTGCGAAAAACCCGGTTTCTTTGGTTTCTGTGGTAGTTCTGGACGCTTGGTAAAATTGGGGAAGGTTGATTTGTTTGTGGGTGCGATGGTTTGTCCTGGGGGTCGTTGGTTTGTCCGCGATTCCGCGAGTCCGCCAGGGGTTGAAACCCCTGTCTCATAGAAGACAGTCGGTTGAAACCGACTGAAGAATGGTGAATAATACTCGATTATTGTGACAAATACTTGATGGTTTATTTAATTTGCTTTTCAGTCCTCTTTTAGAGGACTTTCGCTATGAGACGGGGGTTTCAACCCCCGGCGGACTTGTGGGGTAGCGTCGGGAATTTTGGTAGCCCGAATGTGCGACTTTTGGGAAAATTTGGGTTAGGGGCGATCGACCTTAAATTTGATAAAATTAGATATCTGGAAAACCTCTGAACGATCGCTAAATGCACGTTATCAGTCGCAAAAAATTAAGAGACTACTGCCAAACTCATGCTGATTCCTGCGATGCTCTCGATGATTGGTACAAAATTGCTACTCAAGCGAACTGGACTAAACTTATTGAAGTTCAAAGTATTTATCCTCAAGCTGAAGCAGTTGGAAATTTTACAATCTTTAACATCAAAGGAAATAAATATCGCTTAATCGTAAGTCTTAACTATCAAAAGCAAATTGTTTATATCAAGTACATTTTGACTCATGCAGAATATGACAAAGACAACTGGAAAAATGACCCTTACTTTTGACTCCG
Organism: Microcoleus sp. Pol14D4; assembly: GCF_036701245.1. NCBI lineage: Bacteria > Bacillati > Cyanobacteriota > Cyanophyceae > Oscillatoriales > Microcoleaceae > Microcoleus > Microcoleus sp. Pol14D4. The sequence continues at coordinate 895 of NZ_JAUBQM010000110.1, read as the reverse complement.
ACAAATACAGCAGCTTGCTATCTCAACATCAACCGCGCATTATCAAAAATGAAGATGAAAACGAGATATTCTTAGAAATCGTTGAAAGCTTGCTCTCTCGGGAAAATCTAACTCCCGAAGAAGATACTCTGCTAGAACTCTTAGTCAAACTAATTGAGGATTTTGAAGAAAAGCACTATCAACTAAATGCTTCAACTCCCCAGTCAAGACTTATTCATTTGATGGAGGCTAGGAGTTTAGATCCAGCAGATTTAATAGAAATTATTGGTAGTATTGAGATGGTAACTGAAGTCATTAACGGTCAGCTAGAAATTACTAAAAAACAAGCTGAAGCTTTGGGAAAGTTTTTTCACGTCAATCCAGGTTTGTTTCTGTTTAAATAGCCGATCGTGTATCGATCTAGATTTCCGAATGGTGGTGCACGCGAGATACCCGACTTCTCCCCAAAGTCTGGTATCTAACAACGATCGCGATTATTCGTCTTTCGCCCGAAACACCTTTTCTACTGACTTCACCAAAAGTTCTCGCGGCATCAATCGAGGCATATTGACGATGATTTGATTGGGAATTCCCCCTGTCACAACATTAGACTCATTTTTGTCTAAAGCTTTCAAAGCATCTCGCACTACTTCCGCTGCGGGAACAAGTTTTTGCCCGCTGCTGGATGCCAAAGCTTTCGGGAATTCAGCTACTGCAAAAAAGTTTGATTCTGTCGGCCCTGGACAAAGACATAAAACGCGAATTCCTAAATCTTTGTTTTCCGCCCAAAGCGCCTCACTGAAACTCAAAACAAAGGCTTTAGTAGCTGCATACATCGACAGGGTAAGAGCATCTCAATCAAGCTTGACAAAAGGAGTTGAGAACAGTCATCATATAATCATTATTCATAGAAGCC
>NZ_JAUBQM010000109.1:0-15484 GCF_036701245.1 Microcoleus sp. Pol14D4 | reverse complement strand
ATATGGCTCAAGCTCAACGACTTGCTGGCTTTGGTCTTAACACACTCAAGGAATTATTTAGAATGAAATAGCCCTGGGAGTTTTAGTGATTCAATCTGTTTAGAAAGTTTCGATCCACTTGAAGCAACCGCTAGAGCAACTTTACAAGAAACCGATACAATAAGAGTAGTCTATGGATTAACTCAACTACTAAAAAATGATGGCGATGATGTGACTCGCCTACTTGCTGCTCGAATGATACTGCGAATTAATCCTTATCACATTAAGGCTGTCAATTTTTTAATTAATAAGGCTTATCATTATCGATATTTTGGTGATGTTATGCTCTTTGAAGAAGTTTGTACAGCATTAACAGAATCTGGCATATTGATTTCAAAGATTATCAGAACTTTGATCGAATGTATCAGGCCAAATCAGTTTATTCTAAACTCTTCTGATTCTCCATTTGCCTATGATTATTTACGAATAAGCGGTGCTAAATATTTAGAGAAAATTGACCCTGGCAATCCACACGTGTTAATCACTCTCTTAGATGTACTCAGGCATAAGAGCTGGGTTGAAGAGGTAATTTCACAATTTTCAGAATTAGAGAAATTTTCAATTCCTTCTAATATTATTTCTACTTTAGTTTGTTTATTACAAGCTTATCAAAATGAAGAAGTTAAGTTAAAAATTGCACAAACTTTAGTGAAGCTCGATCCTAGTAATAGGGAAGCTGTTGAATTTCTAAAACACTCAATTTTGAATGGAACTGATGAAGGTTATCGCTTGTATGCAGCTAGAAGTTTATGGGAAACCCATCCTAAAGACTTAGAAATACGTGAAGTATTTCATTGTTTGTTACGCCAAAACCATCACCTGTTCCAAGGTAGTAAACGTCATCGTTTTTTTAGGTTATATGATTGGACATTTGAAAAAATGAATTTAAATGTTATAAATAAGCAGATTAACTCAATTAAAGTCAATAAGAGAGTCGAGCCGATTTTTACAATAGAACAGGAAAGTTTAAGTTCAGGTTATAATATAAGAAAATCGCTTCAAGCACGGGTTGAAGAGCTAAAATCAAAGCAAGCTATTTATGAGCTATACGATCTGGATATTTGGAGATTCAAGATGGCGATTCCTAGTGATTTATTCCCAAGAGTCGTAGCAAATACAAAAGAGCTTTTTAATGATGAATTACTAGCTGAAGAATCAGAACACTACGAAAGTTGCTATGCTATACTGTGGCACTGCGCCCAAAATATGAGTTATCCAGAATTTTATCGCGCTTGGCACAGTTAACCATCCACTACAAATCTAGAAGCATCCCACAACATCATACTTAGCACTGCGACAATGTAAAACGCATTTCTCCTAACCATCCGAATCTCATCGATGCAGTTTTGAAATGGCTGAATCGCTCGATTTTGGAGGCTTGAATTTTGATTTTGGCAGAAGGCGATCGCTTTTTCACCAACTCAGGCGCGATCGCACTCACTCCCCCAAATCCAACTCGATCGAAACATTTCTTCATCTTTCTCTGAATTAAGAGAATCGTCGGCTAAAACAGAGTAGGAGAATTTCCGCTACGATCGAGAGTAGATAGACTAGCACCAGATAAAATAAAGTAAAAATTCCCTCCGCACTACCCGTTGAGATGGCTGCGAGCTCTCGGTTCAAAAGTCGAGATTTTGCTACCTTGGCATTTGCGGGGGGAAATGACTACAGAAATTCAAAATACTTGGAATTTATACAAATAGAAAGACAGAAATCGACGACAGCCGATCGATCTATTGTGGAAAACTTGCGCTTTTCTGTGGAAAAACCCCCTTTTCCTGTGGAAAACTGCTACTAAATTAAGTGCGATCGCTCTAACCCGATTGATAGGATTTAAAAAATTGGAGGAATTGCGGTAAGTAAAAATACTTTCCCGATTCTTCAATTAATCCGTGTATCCGTGTCAAAATCACTGGTTGTGCCTTCATTCTTCAGAATCGTAGCTAATGTGGTCGGACTTGTAAGCTGGTGGCTCAACGTGAATTAAGATGCGTACAGGGCTGAAACGTTCTTCCAAACGGGCTTCTACTTCTTCTGTAATCCGGTGAGCTGTTTCTACATCGACAGCATCCACAATCATGTGCATATCAATAAATACTTGACGCCCTACAACGCCACGGGAGGCGATCGAGTGACAGTTAACAACCCCCGGCACATCCATTGCGATCGCATGAATAACTTCCGGTGCGATCGCCATTTCATCCACCAACCAAGGCAGATTTTCCCTTAAAACCTTCCAACCGCTGCTAAATACCAAAACAGCCACAGGAAAAGACAAAAACACATCCAGGAATTGCAGTTGAGGTATGTTTAAAACCTCTCCTTGCCAAACGCCGATCAACCCGCCGATGACCATAATTGTCACCCAAACATCGCTCATCGTGTGCTGCGCGTCAGCCACTAAAATCGCGCTACCGAGACGTTTCCCAACCCTGCGCTCGTAAAAAGTGACAAAAATATTAATTCCCAGTACAATCAACAAAATCCACAGTTCATTTGGGGATATTTTGACAACTTTACCCCCGTTAATCAGCCTTTCGACAGCACCGCTGAGAATTTCAAAACAGGCAATTCCCAGAAAAGCAGCAATTCCCAGAGCTCCGAGAGCATCAAATTTTTGGTGTCCGTAGGGATGATCGCGATCGGGCTGCGGATTGGCATAATGATTAGTTACCAATCCTAAAATATTATTAGCGCTATCCGTGACGCTGTGCAAAGCATCTGCCAGCAAACTGAGGGAACCAGTCAGCCATCCCACGGCTGCTTTAATTGCCATCACCAGCAAATTTAGTAATAAAGTAATTATTAAAACCTTGCGGACTTCAAAACGGTTATCGGCAACCATAAAATATCCTCGCTCAGGCGTCAAGTTTTCTGGCTTCTAGTTTAAAGCTTATCAAGTCATAACAGGTTAAAACTATTGCTGAATCTAGCTTGCGACTAGATTGATCTTCATTAATTTAGCCTAGCTTCTTGAGACAATTTTTAATTAATACCCGTTTCGCAGTCCAATTGAGCTGGAATGTACTTCTTTTGGGTTACTATATTTTTTATCATTAACAATAGTATGTTAAATTTCATTGCCCATGTCTCTTTCTCCGCTGACACTGAATTTAGTCGAAGGTTCTGTCTCCTTTAGCTTTTCCCCGCAAGCCGCGCGGGATTTGCAAAGCGAAATTGCAGCTTTGATGGAAAGCTTGAAAGCTGTAGCAGCCAAAACCGCTGGCGCTAAAGCTTCTCCCCAAAAACCGATGGAATATCGGTATGCAGGAGATGTATTTTTGGAAGTTTTCTGCAACCCCAATATCTGGCCAACTCCTTTTGCTGCGAAAGTGCTGATTACGGTTAGGGACGATCGCGTGCGCGTCACCACCGAAGCCGAACTCAGCCGCCTGCGCGACGATCTCGCTCAGTATATCGAACAAGTCGGTTGAGATTCTCAACCTGAAACGCTCTTGTTTTAGACTCCCGACTTCTTGAAGCAGAACAGGCTTTCCGCCCTGTTCCACAAAGAGTTAATTTTCTTGTGGGGAGTAGGGGTTGGGCTTCTAGCCCGCCCCTGAAAGGCTGATTGAAAGGGGATAACTATCTGCAGGCGACGCCGACCATTCCCACATTGAACCTGCATAATTCTTAGCATTAAATCCCACATTTGTCAAGACACAAGTCAACCATGCAGAACGAATTCCCCCAGAGCAATAACTCACAATTTGAGTTGACTGCGAAACTCCTTTTTGCTGCAAAATAGCGACAATTTCCCCGCGATTCAGCAGTTGTCCCTGCTTGTCCATTAACTGTTTGTAATAGAGGGGAACCGCACCGGGAATGTGGCCGCCCCGCTTTTCTCCGTAAGGCGTTTTACCTGCATATTCTCGCGGTTCTCTGGCGTCAATAACTGCTAAATTAGCATCTCCTAAAATAGCTTTCAATTCATCCCGCTGAATTTCCCAATTCGAGGAGCGAGATATTACAAAATCTCCTGTTTTCGGTGGATTGTTTGCAGCTTTTACTCGATTAATTCCAGCTTGGATTAAAGCCCTATATCCTCCATCGACAAAAACGGCTTTTTTGTGTCCCAAAGTCCGCAGCATCCAAACAATTCGCCCATCTTCGCCCCACCCTTTAACCGAATCGGCAACGACTATGACAGGTTTGTCTTGACAAATACCAATTGCTTGCAGTTTTTGAGTTAAAACTGTGTTATTTTCGAGAATTTTTCCCTTTTCGGGAAAGTGCGATTGAGAAAATTCCTGCCAAGTTACGGGAATAGCAGGTGGGAGATGGCAAAACCACTTTAAAACAGGTTGACGAGCATCGAGCAGAGTAGCGCCCCCTGACAGTAATTGCTTAGCTAAATCGGCGCTTACTATCCAATTATCTGCCAAATTATACAGTAAATTCGACATAATTTATGGAGCAATTTTTGCTGTACCAGCAGCGCATTCTAAAACCCCTTTGGTATTAGTTGGATTAGCGGGTTTAGTCTTGCCAGGAGCAGCATTTATACACAAGATGGTTTGGGTCTTGTTTCCCACCAAAAAGACTCCCCCCACAAAACTTTTGAAATTAGCTTGCTTCGATACTCCGTAGTTAAATACAGCACCTTTTTTCACCATGCCGATCGAGTAGCTGTAATTGGCTGCGTCAGGTTTAACTTGGAGACCGAGATAAACCAATAGATTGGAAACAGAACTTGTAAAGCCTGCTTTTTCAGCATAGTAAACTTGCTGGGCTTTATTCATCGAACCCACAAATTTTTTCGCTTGTGATTCCTTAGCTTTAAGCGTTTGTGACACTTGAGCTTCCGAGACAGGACTGAAAACAACTGGCAGAGTTAGAACTGCGATCGCAACTTTGAGCTGCCAGTTGCGGCTGCTATAAATCCTGCTTAATTTCACAGAGACCCGGTGGAATGAGCAGTTGAAAAACATATAATTAAACTAATTGTTTTGCCTGAAACTGTTGCAACGCCCAAGGAGCAACCGTGCCGTGTTCTGTAATAATTCCCGATATTAATTCCGCCGGAGTTACGTCAAAAGCGGGATTGTAAAATTCGACTCCCACAGGACAAATTCGCGTAGTTCCAACTTGATACATTTCAACGGGATCGCGTTCTTCAATGGGGATTTTGCTGCCGTCGGAAAGTTCAAAATCTATGGTAGATAGAGGCGCAGCGACAAAAAACGGGACGTTGTGAGCTTTGGCAACAATTGCTAAACTGTAAGTGCCAATTTTATTGGCGGCGTCGCCGTTAGCAGCAATTCTGTCTGCACCGACAACTACTGCGTGAATCATGCCGAGTTTCATGCAGTGAGCGGCCATATTGTCGGCTATCAATGTCACGGGAATTCCTTCTTGCACGCATTCCCAAGTGGTTAGTTTTGCACCTTGGAGACGGGGCCGAGTTTCGTCTGCAAAAACTCTTCCGAGTCTTCCTTCTCGCCAAGCAGAACGAAATACACCTAAAGCAGTTCCATAGCCTGCTGTTGCCAATGCACCTGCATTGCAGTGAGTTAGTAAGTTCAATTTTTCCGGTGTAGCTGGCAGAACTTCTAAACCTTTGTCGCCGATATCTTTACAAGTTTGCAAGTCTTCTGCTTGAATGGTTTTGGCCATTTCTAACAAAGTTTTTTGCACTTGTTCGACAGAACCGCTAGTTCTCTCGGCAGTTTTGAGCATTCGCGATATTGCCCAAAACAAATTAACCGCAGTGGGACGAGTCGATCGCAATAACTCGCCAACTTGTTCTAATTTAGTAAAAAACTCGGTACGATCGCCCGTTTCGATTTCTCGCGCCCCCAAATACATCCCGTAGGCTGCTGCTACCCCGATCGCCGGAGCACCTCGGACTATCATAGTTTTAATCGCCTCAGCCATATCTTCGCAGCGGCTAATTTCCACTACACCGTATTCTTTCGGCAGCCGGTTTTGGTCAATTAGCAGAACTCGGTCTTCTTTCCAAGTGACGGGCGAAACAGGGGAGTTTTGAGGGGTCATCGATTTCAATGATGTGAGGGACAAGTTTCTATGATGCCATGAAGGCGACTATTCCTCTATGTTATGAGGGACACGCTGAATTTGCCAAAATTCCAGCCCTGCAGTTTTAGCTTCGAGACAGGAGATTTGAGATTGAATAATTGCTGCATACCCACCACTCTCTGGGTTTGGAACTTATACAGAGTTGGATTCTTTTTCACCAAAGTGTACTTAGTAAAAAACCGAACATTAAGTTCTGTAAATTATACTTACGTTTTTTGAAAAATTTCCGTAATCGGGAACAAGCTAGCTGTACCTGGGGTCTGATTTTTTTAAGTTGAGAATGAAAAAGTGCGATCGAGCAACTTTCCAGAGCCAACAGATTTACAAGAATCACAAAAATAGATAATCGTAAAGCTTTGTCTGTACAACTTGTACTGACTTAAAGGCAGGTTTTGTGCTAGCCGTATTTCTGGTGCATTGAAGTAGGGACTATCATCGCACGGAAACAACATTTTGAAAACCTAATTAGGTGCATGGGGGAACAGTAATTATGAAAAACCTACAAATAGTCTTCGTAGATTCAGCAGTTGAAGATTGGCAAAGTCTGGCCGCAGGAGTTAAAACGGGTAGAGAGGTAATTTTAGTCGATCGCACGCGGGACGGCATCGAACAAATTTCCGAAGCATTGCAGAGCCGCAAAGGTATAGAAAGCGTTCACATTATTTCTCACGGGGATTCGGGAAGTTTGCAGTTAGGGCCAACTAGCCTGAATTCTGACAATTTAGAAACATATCGCGGCTGTTTGAAACGGTGGTTTTCGTCATCTGTCAACTCACTTCAAAATCGATTTGAAATTCTGCTTTACGGTTGTAACGTAGCAGCAGGTAAAAAAGGAGAAGCTTTTATACAAAAGCTGAGCAAGTTAACAAAAGCTAATATTGCTGCTTCTGCAGATATTACTGGCAGTGCCCAAAAAGGCGGAAACTGGGTACTTGAATACGCTACTGGAGCGATTAAAACAGGTTTGGCGATCGAGCCAGAGGTAATGGCAAATTACGCGCATACCTTGGCGACATTTACTGTTTTTAATACCAACGATGCTGGGCCGGGTTCGCTGCGAGATGCAATTACTCAAGCCAATGCCCTTGCTGGGGTGGATATTATTAACTTCAACATTCCTGCTGCAGGCGTTCAGACGATCGCGCCCCTGACTTCTTTGCCAATAATTACCGAGGCCGTAACCATTGACGGCACCTCTCAGCCAGGATTCGCCGGCACCCCACTGATCCAACTCGATGGAACCAATGCTGGGGGTACAACTAACGGCATACTCATCACCGGCAGTGGCAGCACCATTCGGGGACTGGCAATCAATCGCTTTCAGGGTTCTGGAATCTTCATTTTAGGTAATACCGCCACAGGGAACTCTGTACTCGGCAACTATATAGGCACCGATCCCAACGGTACCGCCGACTTGGGCAACGGTGGTAGTGGCGTAGTAGTTGACAATGCAGCGGGTAACACGATCGGCGGGATTGCTGCAGGCGATCGAAATATCATTTCTGGCAACGCTTTGTTCGGCGTCTGGCTCAATGCCACAGGTGCAGCAAATAATATCGTCCGAGGCAACTACATAGGTACGAACGCCACAGGTACTGCTGCATTGGCAAACGACGCCAGTGGCATACAGGTTCAAGGTGCGCCCAACAACACGATTGGCGGGACTAATCCAGCCGATCGCAACTTGATTTCTGGCAATGGCAGCGCTGGCGTGTTTATCGATGGTGCCACAGCCACAGGCAACACTGTGCTGGGCAACTTCATCGGCACCGACATCAACGGTACCGCAGACTTGGGCAACGTCGGTTTTGGCGTGGCTATTCAGAATGCACCCACCAACACGATCGGCGGAAATACCGCAGGTGCGCGCAATATCATTTCCGGCAATAATGCTTTCGGTGTCCTAATTCAAAACACCCCTGCTACCAGCAACGCTGCCACAGGCAACAGAGTCGTGGGCAACTTCATCGGTACGGATGTCAACGGCACCGCAGACTTGGGCAACACCTTGACTGGCGTGCTCATACAGGATGCTGCCAGCAATACGATCGGCGGGACTGCTGCGGGCGATCGCAACATTATTTCCGGCAATGACGGTTTCGGCGTGCAAATTCTCAATGCCAATGCCACTCTCAACTCTGTACTCGGTAACTACATCGGCACCAACGCCGCAGGCACCGCTGCCTTGCCAAACACTATTGGTGTAGTTGTAGACAATGCACCCAGCAATACGATCGGCGGTAGTGTCGCAGGCGCTGGCAATATTATTTCCGGCAACAGCAGTCCCACCGCAGGTTTAGGCGTCCAGATTACAGGCGCCTCTGCAACAGGCAACACTTTGCGCGGCAACTTCATCGGCGTCGCAGCCAACGGTACTAGCCCTTTAGGCAATAGCTCAATCGGAGTACAGATTACCGCTGCGGCAACTAATAATGCGATCGGCGGTACAGCAGCAGGTGAAGGAAATATCATCGCCAACAACGGCAATATCGGCGTAGCTATTGCATCCGGTATCGGCAACCGCATCCAAAACAACTCGATCTTCGCCAACGCCGGCTTAGGCATCGACCTCGGCAACAACGGCCCCACCGCCAACGATGCAGGCGACGCCGACACCGGTGCTAACAACTTCCTAAACACCCCCGTACTCACCACCGCTACCGCCAGCGCGGGCAGCGTCACCGTCGCGGGTACTTACAACAGCATTCCCAGCGCCAATTTCACCCTCCAATTTTTCGCCAACAATCCCCCGGGAACCCAAGGTCAAACCTTAATTGCTTCTATCCCGGTAACTACAGACGCTGCAGGCAACGCTGCTTTCAATCAAACTTTCCCAGCAGCAGTCACCGCAGGCCAATTAATCACCGCGACAGCAACCGACGCAGCCGGCAACACTTCGGAATTTTCCGCACAGCCTGTTCCCGTTGTCGTACCGCTGAGTACGATCGCCGGGATCAAATTTAACGACATTGACGGCAACGGCACTCAAGCTGCCGGAGAACTTGGCGTTCCCGGAGTTACAGTTTTCCTCGACACCAACGGTGACGGCATTCTCAGTGTCGGCGAAACTTCCGCAACCAGCGATGCTAACGGCAGTTTCACTTTCGGCAACTTGCCTGCTGGCACTTACAGCGTCCGGGAGGTTGTACCGGCTGGAAGCCAACCAACTACGGCTAATCCGGTTTCCGTCATACTGACAGCAGGTCAAACTACTCCTGCTACAGTTAATTTCGGCAACCAAGCAATACCAGTACCGCTGAGTACCATAGCCGGGATCAAATTTAACGACATTGACGGCAACGGCACTCAAGCTGCCGGAGAACTTGGCGTTCCCGGAGTTACAGTTTTCCTCGACACCAACGGTGACGGCATCCTCGGTGCCGGCGAAACTTCCGCAACTACCGATGCTAACGGCGGCTTCAATTTCTCCAACTTGCCGGCTGGCACTTACAGCGTTCGGGAAGTTGTACCCGCCAACAGCCAGCCAACTACTCCCAATCCGGTTGCAGTCACGCTGGCAGCAGGCCAAACTACTCCTGCTACGGTGAATTTCGGCAACCAAACCATACCCGCTGTATTGGGCAGCATTACTGGTATCAAATTTAACGATATTGACGGCAACGGCACTCAAGCAGCCGGAGAACTTGGTGTGCTCGGAGTCACTGTTTTCCTCGACACTAACAATGACGGCATTCTCGATGCCACAGAAACTTCGGTAACTACCGATGCTAACGGCAGTTTCACTTTCCCCAACTTGCCGGCTGGCACTTACAACGTTCGGGAAGTTGTACCGTCATTCAGCCAGCCAACTACTCCCAATCCGGTTTCAGTGACGCTGGCAGCAGGTGAAACGACTCCTGCTACAGTTAATTTCGGCAATAGCCTCCAGACGGGCACCATAACTGGCCTTAAATTTAACGACACCAACGGTAACGGCACTCAAGATACCGGAGAAATTGGCATCCCTGGCGTCACGATTTTCCTTGACACTAACAACAACGGCACTTCAGACACCGGAGAAACCCAAGTTACTACCGGTACCGATGGCAGCTACAGCTTCCCCAACCTGCAAACAGGCACTTACAACGTCGGGGAAGTGGTGCCGACAGGTTTTACACCAACCACCCCTAACCCCCGAACCGTTCCCTTAGATCCAGGTCAAACTTCCACTGCCAATTTCGGCAACCAACAAGTCCCGCCAACACCAACACCAACACCAACACCAACGCCGACTCCGACTCCGACTCCGCCTCTGCCTCCAACTCCCGTCCAACAAAGCAGCATCAGCGGTCTTAAATTCAACGACGGCAACGGCAACGGTACTCAGGATGCGGAGGAAACTGGTCTTTCGGGATGGCAAATTTTCCTCGATGCGAACGGGAACAACTCTTTAGATTCGGGCGAAACTATTGTTACCACTGACAATTCAGGTAATTACAGTTTCAACAATCTCAATCCCGGCACCTACAATGTGCGGGAAGTCCAGCAGACTGGTTGGACGCAAACTACTGCTAATCCGGCGGCGGTTAATCTGGGTAGTGGCGCAAGTCAATCGAACGTTAATTTTGGCAATTTCCAAAATATTAGTATCTCCGGCAGCAAGTTTAATGACCTCAATAACAATGGGGTTTTGGATGCTCAAGAACCGCTCTTGCCGAACTGGCAAATCTTCCTTGACGCTAACAGCAATGACTCTTTAGATGCTGGAGAAGTTAATACTTCAACTGATAGTTTAGGAGGCTATAGTTTCGCTAATTTAGGGCCGGGAAATTATCGAGTTCGGGAAGTAAATCAGCCTGGTTGGACGCAAAATACTGCCAATCCTGCTGATATTATTGCTGTCAGTCGCACTAATGTTAGCAATATTAACTTTGGCAATTCCTTCGCCCCAGTCCCACCAACACCACCACCAACACCACTACCACCGCAAGAAGGACAAGATGCTGACTGCATTTGTGAACAAATTGTTTTACCAAGCATTAGCAGTATTCGCGGCCCAAATTCTGCCACTAATACCCGCAACGGTACTAACGGCAACGACACTATTCTCGCCACTAATAACGGTGACGAAATAAATGGTTTTGACGGCGATGATTTGTTGGCCGGGTTGCGAGGCAATGATAATGTTTACGGGGGACTTAACAGTGCTTTCCCGGTTGGCCCCGATATAGACACGGACTTGGTGTTTGGCAATGAGGGTAATGATTACCTCAATGGAGTTGCTGGAGAGGATTTAATCTTTGCGGGCAAGAACGACGATGTTGTTTACGGCGGCAAAGATGACGACATTATTTTCGGCGACCAGGAGAGCGATACTTTAATTGGCGACCAGGGTAACGATATTATCTACGGGGGAACTATTAACCCCTTCGACCCTGATTTGACTGGCAACGATTTGGTGTTCGGTTTGGCGGGCGATGACTTCCTCAGCGGGGAGAAAAATCAAGATACGATCGCAGGTGGTGATGGTAATGATACAGTACGTGCCGGCAAGGGCGATGACGTTGTTCTGGGCGAATTGGGCAGCAACCTGCTGTTTGGCGATGAAGGCAGTGATACTATCTGTGGCGGCGAGGGGGAAGATACAGTGTACGGCGATATTGGTAGCCCTCTTCCTATTGGTTCTACTGGCGGAAAAGACCAAATATGCGGCGGTTTGGGCAACGATTTGCTGTTTGGCAATGAAGGTCAGGATACTGTCAATGGGGAGGTCGGGAACGATACTCTTTACGGCGGTAAGGATGAGGACAGTTTGCTTGGCAGTGCTGGGGACGACTTCTTGTTTGGAGATCAAGGGAATGATACTCTGATTGGAGGCACCGGGAACGATCGATTTATGTTGGGTATTGACCTCGGCAGCGAGACTATTTTAGACTTTCAATACGGTATCGATTCGATCGGCTTAATTGGTAGTCTGGATTTCTCCCAACTGAGCATTGTTGCTGAGAATAGTTCAACTCTCATCCGAGTTACGGGTTCCGGTCAACTTTTGGCAACTCTCCGCAATGTGCCTGCAAGCGTGATTACTGCCACAGATTTTGCTCTCCTCTAGTGCGATCGAGCTAATTAATTAGGTGAGAATATTGTAGGGACGATGGATTAAGAGACTGTTGGCAAATAAAAAAAGGGTGAAACCAAACATCTTACTGCAAATTCCACGTTGTTTGTGAAGTACACTCCTGATCCATGAATCCCCGTAGGGACAAGGCAATGCCTTGTCCCTACTACTTTATTAACCTGGAATACGCTGTATAATCATGGCAAATAAAGTCTGATAAACCAGAAGTAATATGGTTTCCGGTTGCACGGCGCTGTGTCCAACCTGTGGGTAATATTAATTCCAATGCTACCGCAGTTGATATGACTCGGGGTCGAAAAACTGAATGGTTGAGTGTTAACTGTTGACTCGATTTTATGATTCCGATACAATCGGAAAGGATATCACATCAAACTTGGCATCGTATAGGTCGTCGGTTCAAATCCCCCCACTTCGATCGACAAAACGCGCCTAATTAAGCGGGTTTTGTAGTTTTCCTAAATATTTTCACTTTTTGGCAATAATTAAACAATCACTCTCAACTTTAGACAGCATATCTGGAAAAGCTGATGTGTAGTTCCCATCTTTGTCTACAATCCTGCGAAGTATATATCCGTTGTCAGGAGGTCTGCCGAAAAACGAGTTTGTGCGATACCAGATATCTCCATTCGGAGTGTTCGGATCTCGATCGATCAAAAAATCTACAAGCCACTGCGGCACAGCGAATCCAAACACTATGGGCGTAATGTGTCCGTGCTGCAAAGTTGCATCCGAGAATCGGAACAAGTAGCTGAAGCGAGAAAATTTAACTAAATAAATTAACATCCGTCCCGCCATTAATGAATGAAATGTCCAGATAACAGGGTCAAAAACGCGCAGCAATAACGTCCGTTCGGCAGCATTCCAGTCTGAACTGTACATCGTCAGACAATCGTCTGGTAAAACATTCCCGTCCATAAAAAAGATACCTTGCAGGGCTTCGGGTAACTCGGCTGGATGTTCTACTTTCATCCAATTCGCGATGTCTTTTAGTTGCTTGTGTTCGATTAACATGGTATTACTTATCCTCAAAATAGTTGTGCTTTGGTGTCCTATTAGATACCCCCTTGATTTCTTAGTCGATCGAACGATCGATAGTTTATGTGACGTGCGGTTTCAACTCACATCTTGCATCATCGCCAATCAGTTATTCAAGGGCGGGGGGGACACCCCACAATAAACTTGATGTCTTGTGGGGTGTCCCGAAAAGCCTGTTAAGCGAGAAGGGTGCAATATCTCAGTTTCAACCGCTGTTCGGCGAGCTTTTGGATTAATTACCGCCGCAAGTTAGGCTCAGAAGCTCGTCGCACTTTGCCTACCGTACTGACGACATCCACCAGCATCTTGAGTGCGATGTCTTTACCGGGGCAAATCCGTCCCGCGCTACGATCGCCCACCGAATGAAATCCCATATGAAAAGGGCACAAATTCTCCCGCTTAGGGTTGAATTCGTATACCGTAGAGCCCCAGAAACTCTCGTTTAGCAGCCCCAGGCTGAGCGGTATCAGTACCTTGGTTCCGGCGGGGAAGGTGCGCTCTTTGCCCGCTACCGTTGCGGTGAAAGGCTCTGTCGCGACTCGGTGGGTGGCGCTGACGGGGGCCCAGAGGCGGGCGCATTCCAGGAGGAAGAGCTCGATCGACTGGCGATCGTCCAAATCGAGCTGATCCCAAAAATCAGTCGGGTTAATTTCGGCCGTCTGCTGTCCTTTATAGGCGGGGAGAGGGCGGTATCCCATTGCCGTGTAGCCTAGGTGCAGGGGGCCTTGCAGTCCCGCTATGCCCATAATTGATGTCATCAGCTTTGCCAATTCCCGCTTAGTCATGCCGTTGTTTTCCGAGCTCTCCTCGAAGTCGGCTAAGGCTGGGGAATTTTCATAGATAGTCGCTGCACGCTCGATTAGAGCGGACAAATCCCCGTGTCCAAAGAGGTTCAGGCTTTGCAGCAGGTTGCCGATGACGGCGAAGTAGTGCAGCGGGCTTTGACGGGTGTAATGCAATTCGGTGAGAAGTTCGATCGACTCGGAATTGTCTGGATTAATCCCAAAGATGACGTAGTGCAGGTATCGGACTAAAAATCCCATCCAACCCCGCTTGACATCGGTAAAAAACGCTCCCCCCGCACCGTGCGACATCTCGGCATAATCTGCGGCTAGCCGATCGAGCAACCGCCTGCTGATTTCGTCTCCCTGGCGATCCGCTGTCGCACTGTTGAAGAGATATTTCTGCATACAGCTTCGGAATGCTGCGTGGTTGCTGCTACCATCAGTTTCGCGATCGGACAAAGACAGTAGAAAAAGGTTCCTACCGCCGACATCTTGGTTGGGGGCGTTATCGGGATCGAGTACAGAAGTACCAAGCCGCCATCCGCGCGCCTGGGGCGATGTGAGTGCTTTTTCCAGGGTGTCAAACTCTCCCATCACGACTTGCCCCGCGCAGCAAAAGTTGGCTCCGAAAGCCAGCCGTTTTATCTGCAAATAGGTAGGTTCGTTGGCAATCAAACCCTCAATCAGGGCGATCGGCGGTAGCATCGTTTTGCTGAGACTTTCTTCCGGGTTTTGCAAAGCCCAAGCCTGAAACTCGTTCAGGGCCGGGTTCATCAGCGATGAGAAAATAGTATCTAAATTTAGGTTCATCATAATTCCTCCGAGAATCCCTCGCCATAACCCGCTTTGCAGTTAGCAGCAAGAGCGTATTGAGAAGTAATAGAGCGGGATTGAATACCCGCTTCATTGCCAAAATCAGTCAGTATAACTATAGCCATTTTTCTTTGTGTACGCCGTGGCAATATAGACATAGTTTTACTGAATATGTCTGCGCTCAAGTCTAGCCTTTTTCCGGAGATTGAGTGGAATTTCTGGCCGGGGTGACAAAGAGGCTTAGGAAATAGACTGTATAAGGGTTGCAGCCCGCATACCTTGTTGATAAAAGCGGCGTTTATTTCGAGTTAACTTGATTAACTGTTCCACCTAATCCGAATATTGTTCGAGATAATTAACCCACTTTTCTCCATCCTTACCAACACCAAATGTACTCCGTCTTCGATATCTTTTTTTAGGTTGTTGACGCCGAAATACATATTTTTTAGCTGCTTTTTCCCAATATCACTGCTTTCAAATATTGCCGAACTGTAGGCGAGAGTCACGAGCAGAATTATGTTGATCAGTCGGTTTCCTTTTAAGCTAGTTCCTGTCATATCGTAGCCTCCTGTTTTATAATCTCCGAACATTTATTCAAGGCCCATCCGTTGTTTGTAAGTAACTGCTCACCGCAACTGCGTTGCGGTATTGCCAAGGTCGGCGAGTGAGCTGGGTTCGCTCGCAAGCTCCGTCA
>NZ_JAUBQM010000108.1:0-16583 GCF_036701245.1 Microcoleus sp. Pol14D4 | reverse complement strand
ATACGTAAATACCACGTTTTTATATTTGTCTTTTTGTCAAGTACAATTTATACTAAATTAGATGAGCTTACCCTGCTCCCGCCACTTAAATTACTAATTACAGATTAGCGACTAACGATCGCTCATTACCCATTACCCATTACCGCTAACGATCAATTTGAATTACTTGCTTAATGTTTGTATTTCTATCGAAACTCCTGCCGCTGTTTATTTATCCTTTGGGGTTGAGTTGCCTGTTAATGATGGCGGCTTTAATCACACTTTGGAAGCGTCCCAAATGGGCGGCGGTGCCAATTGCTGCGGCTCTAATTATTTTACTCCTCGGAAGTAGCGGTTGGGTTTCAAAATCGTTAGTTCGAGCGCTCGAATGGCAAAACTTACCAACCGCCGAACTCCCACAAGCTGAAGCGATAATCGTCTTGGGCGGCGGTGTCAAAGCAGCTTTACCTCCCCGTCCTTGGGTAGAATTAGCGGAAGCGGGCGATCGAATAATCTACGGTTCCCGACTTTACCGGCAAGGCAAAGCTTCCCTGCTAATTCTCAGCGGCGGTAGAGTAGATTGGAAAGGCGGCGGGGCTCCAGAATCGGCAGACATGGCAGAAATTGCCCAAACAATGGGTGTACCGGCATCAGCAATTCTGCAAGACCCCGATTCAAATAACACTTATCAAAATGCTGTCAACGTGCGGAAAATTTTAGATGCTAAAGGCATAAAAGGGCCGGTTTTGCTAGTGACATCGGCGATGCACATGACTCGATCGCTCTTAATTTTCCAGCGTCAGGGAATAAAAGCAATTGCAGCGCCAACAGACTTTCAGATAACCCAGCAGGATATCGCAGCATCCGAAAGAAATTGGCAAGCAGTCGCCTTGAATTTATTGCCGGATACCTATGAGTTAAACCAGTCAACTAAAGCTTTGAAAGAATACATCGGCATCATCGTTTATCGCCTGCGGGGATGGCTTTAACATAATTTTAGATTTGGGATTTTGGGTGGAAGAATTTAAGTAGTCTCAACTGTTAAGTCACTTCCCAAATCCAAAATTGATTCAGTGTGCTAGCTTAAAGTCAATACAGCCAATATTAGCCACCGTCGCCCCCAAACAATCATGCTGCCCCACGAGTTGCAAAACATTGCCCCAGAACCGACTCCCGCGGCCGAAATTTTTCAGAGACACCAAATTGTCCGCGAGTTTTACGACGAAATTAAGTACCGTCAAGAACTAGAACTTCACTGCCAGTGGTATTACGCTACAGCCAAGCAGCATCAGCAGGAATTGCAGAAAATGCAGGGAGATTGGAATATTTTAGGTTGGTTTAGCCGCGGGCGGTCGAAAAATTAAGGGTTAAATAAAAAAGATGGTTTGTAGTAAGGAGTTTAGCCCTGCCGATCGACTAAAAGCTACAGAAAAAACTGAAGTCCTCACTACAAACTGTACAACAGCTATATGACTCCCGCCCAAAAACGAATACTTGCTTTCCGACAGGAGTCGCTATCGGCGGAAAATTTTAGACCCTAGTTCAAGCTTCCAGATTCATCTGTGGAGTAAATCTAAAATCTAAAATCTAAAATCGACTGACCGGATTTGATATTGTCTTTGGGCTCCGGCTTCAAATTTTGAGACAGCTAGACTTCCGAAGATATCAATTCGACCTCATCCTCTTTCAGGTGAGCTCGAAATTTTTTGTCAAATTGTACTAGAATCGGCCAATTAGCACTGACAGGTCGGCCGTGCCATTCGTGAACGATCGCCACGACTTCTCCTTCCATACCCTTAATATCAAATGGTTGACTGCGATTTTCAGGATGGTGGTAGACAACAACAGAGTTTTTAATGCAAACGCGATCGCCAACTTTCATAGACTTATATTTAGTGTTCTCTCTTCAAAACTCTGCAAAGCCTACGGGTGCTTAACACTTGTAGGCTTTGCCGACAGTTTTCTTATCTTCCCACAAGTAGAGCGAAAACTTAAACAAAGTTGGCGGTTCCCTGTCGGTGCTTCGATCCCCAGCCGCGATCCACGTCAGCCAAAATGTCGATCCATTCTCGGTTGAACCCGCAGGCCCGATCGGCTTTTAAAGCTCGATCGGGCGGATTCTCATGGGCGGGAATAGACGCAGGCTAATCGGGAAACTGTTAACTTAACTGATTTAACCAGCACTCAACATCAACAGCCAAGGTTTGACCCAACTCCAGCAACTGCCGGATCGAAGACAACTCCCAGCCGCCGCCTGAACGTGCAATCTCCAAGGCAACAGCAGCCCCCGCAGTTTCGCCCGCCGAGGCATCTTGCCGTTGCAGCCAGCCCAAACACAGAGGCACAATTTGACTGTACAGAGAATCGAAATACAGTTCCTGCGATTTGTCCAAACACAAACCCAGACTCAGCCGATCGCCCACCGCAATCAAACGTTCGATCGTGCGGATCTCAGATTCTAACTCGACAGGCGAGCGATTCTCCACACCCGATCCTGCTTGCAGCAGCGCGTCTAGCGATCGCCAAACCAGCTTTTCCAAAATTTCCTTGACTTCGGGAACGTTCAACCGACAGCGGAGATGGCCGCTTTCAGTGGCGATCGCCTCAATTTCGGCCAGCAGCGGTTCCAGATCCTCCGTTTCCACTTCCAGGGCCTTGGCCGCCGTCAAACAGCGGTGTCCCAAAGCCACCTCAGCAGCTACCTGCAACTCTACCGGCACCGGCAACTCGTCTCGGTGGAACGCCATCATCACCCCGTAATTTTCGCGGTAAACCTGAGTGTAAAGCTGATCCAACCGAGTCAAATTTTCCTGACTCAGCAACTGGACGATCCGGTGGCGTTCCTCAGCGAATAAATCCCGCAAGCTAAAGGACTGATCCCCAAACAGCCGCACCATTTCCAGAATCGCGTGGGCTGCCGAAGCTTCTTGCATAACTCCAAACAACCGCTCTTTGAGCATAGTGTAAGACCGGCGGCTGCCAAAAGGCTGAATGCAGCAGTGGAAGTCCCAGCCGCCGAGGTGCAGCGCAGCAAACACAAAAATCTCTGTTTCCCGCGTAATTTCCGAGGTTAACTGCAATTGACCCACTGCCAGAGTCATCGATCCCATGCGCTGAATTTGGAAATCTTGCTGGTCGGCCTGATAGCAGTAAACTCGCTGTTCGCGGGGATATTTGGCAAACAGAGAACTGATCGCGTAGTGGGCGGCCACTTGTCGGAGACTAATTTGGGCTGTCACCACCAGTTGGCGGTAAACTTCGGCCCCTGTTGTGAAACAGTAAACGTTGCTGGGTACGAGGGCTAGTCGATCGACAAAATCCTTTTCTAGCTGCACGCCGGTAACTTCGCCCGCCAATTCCAGCGCCCGGGCCGCGTAGCGCAGAATTTGCACGCCTTCTGGCCGGGAGATTTCTTCAAAAAACCAGCCGCAGCTAGTGAACATTAACAGGGTGTGGCGCTGCATTTCCAGCAGTCGCAGGGCGTCCACCTGTTCGGAGGCATCGAGGGGGCGCACTTGATGGCGTTCGAGGAAACTGTCAACATTAGTCGGCGATCGATCGCGGATGACCTCAATATATTCATCTCTGGCTTTCCAGGGATCGCACAACAGCTTGCGCCCCGCTTCTTCGTAAATCGGAATCAGTCGATCGCGCAGCCAATTGAGAGTATCCCGGAGAGGGCGGCGCCATTTTTGGTTCCACTCGCCGCCGCCACCGCAGCCGCAATCATCTTGCCAGCGATCGACCCCGTGAGAGCAACTCCAGGCCGTTACGGGTTTGAGTTCAACTTCCCAAGCGCTCGGATTTTGACTTAAATAATGAGCAAAATTCGTCACCGTCCAGCCTCGGCGGGGGAACTCTTCTGTGAAGGCGTAGGCGAGGCATTTTTCGGTACCGTTTTTGTGGTGGCCGAAAGTTTCGCCGTCCGTCGCCACGCAGATTAATTGAGCCGGTCGGTGGTCTCCCCGTACTGCTTGACCCAACCGGCCTGCCAAGTGGTGGCTGCTGCTGAGAACGTCATTGAAGCCCATATCCCGCGAGATGGGGCCGTCGTAAAAAAAGATATCAATGTAGGGAGTGTTGGCAGGTGGGGCTTCGGAATTTTGGAAGTGTCTGCGGCCAAAATGGTGAGAGCTCAGTGGCGAGAGTTGGTGGTCAGCCATTAACCGCATTTCTGGTTTCAAATAGCAGCGGTACGGGCGAGTCGGATCGATTTGACCGCCGCCGACTTCGTGCCATTCGGAATTTTCCGCTGGTTCTCCTTCGTGGTTTTGCCCGATTAGCGGGCGGCAGCGTTCGGCTTGGGAGGGGGCTAAGACAATGAAGCGGATGCCTTCAGCGACTAAAACTTCGAGGGTGGCGTAGTCTACGGCGGTTTCGGCGAGCCACATTCCTTCGGGCTCGCGACCGAACCGGGAGCGAAAATCTGCGATCCCCCAGCGAATTTGGGTGTATTTGTCTCGCTCGTTAGCCAGCGGCATGATGATGTGATTGTATACTTGGGCGATCGCGTTGCCGTGACCGTTGAGGCGCTGACAGCTTTTGCGATCTGCCTCCAGAATCCGCTGGTAGACTTCCGCGTCGTAGCGTTCGAGCCAGCTCATCAGGGTCGGCCCGATGTTGAAGCTCATGTACTCGTAGTTGTTAACGATCCCCGTGACTTCCCCGCGATCGTTGAGTATGCGGGCAAAGGCGTTGGGGCGGTAGCACTCGATGTCAATCCGTTCGTTCCAGTCGTGGGCGGGAGAGGCGCTGGCTTGGCGTTCGATCGCGTCCAGGTAAGGGTTTTCCCGGGGCGGCTGGTAAAAGTGACCGTGAACCGTCACGCACACCCCAGTTGCAGCCGCCGCACTGCTTTGGGTTGCAGCAGTTACGGTTGGCGAAGACAAAGGTACCACATCAGATTGAGTTGTAGAAATCGAAACCATGCGATCGAATCCTCAAGTAGTTAAAGACAATAAAACCAGCCTAATAACAAACTGAAACCTTACGCAGCAAGAGTTACAGCTAGGCATCTGTTAGGGCTAAATTTGGCTGACAAGTTTTGATACATTTGTAGTATTGCGAGCAAAGCATTCGTTCCAAGATGCCAACCGTCGATCCCTGGGTTTTTCTGCCAATGCTTTGCTGTTGAAAGACTTAAAAAAGGTAGCTTTTGCTGCTTTTTGGCACTTGCGACCCATTTCGGGTTCGTGCTTGCAGGGCTGCTCATTGAGATTTTGATTTACATAGCTGGATTTTAAAGTCTTATTCAGTAAATAGCAAGTTTTCGCCGGAAAGATTTAATTTTTGGCAATAAATCTTGGCGGTTGTGGATATCGGTTTAATGCCCGATCGATTTATAGAATAAGAGTTTTGCCTGAGTTTCGCATCATACTTTAGGTGCTTTTTACCTAAGTTCTGGAGAAGTTAGGCCGGTTGGGTTAGGGCGGGGGAGATTTGCTGCAAATGTACTTTCCAGAAGAGTTGTAACACTTGTGCGGAGTCAAAAGGCAACAAAAAAGCAAAACGGTAAGTGTTAGGTTTTAACTCCTGAGAGGTATGTGAGGGCGGAGGGGAAGGAGGAGCAGGAGGAGGAGGGTTTGGACGAGAAGATGCTGCATTTGACGGCGAAGTTGGAGAGGCAATTTGCCGAGAGTGCCAAGTTAGAGGCGATGATTCCGGAAAATCTGCCGAGGGTGAGTTCTGGCGGATAGTTCGTCAATTGCTGAAGATTATCATGATTTTTTGCGAGAACTTAAGGAAGGTATTGTGCAATATCAAGTGCGGGCAGTACTTTTTAGGCAAAGAAGCGCAATAGCGAGAATTAGAGAAAGCTTTAATCGATCGCAGCCGCGATTTTTTACTAGAGTTGAGTGGGGAATTTGCCTTAAATCAATAAATTAATTAAGGGAAGCAGAAACCTAATTATGTTAACTTCAAACAATTTTAAGAGATACCTGGCTCAGTTTAATGGTAAGAGATTCACAAATGATTTAGGATTGCTATATATATTAAACACCTTCCAAACAGATATCAAGTTCCCTAGCAAAGGCCTCTGGTGCATCCAGCATCAGCCAGTGTCCGGTGTCGGGGATCGTAGTTGTCGTCAGTGTGGGACGGAGGATGTGGAGGCTGAAGGGAAAAGTGTTTGAGGGAGCAATAATGGCGTGGGCTCGTGTTCCAGGGGCTGCTAGGTAGCGATCGAGAGCATCAACAGCTTCAAAGGCAAACATCCCGCGAGACATTCCAGACAGACAATCCTGTGGAGTCGCCGCCAACCAAGCGAGAACCCGATCGCGCGTCTGGGCCCTGCTTCCTGTCAGCGCCTCATTGAAGCTGGTTTCCACAGCAGCCCGCCAATCATCCGTCTCCAGAGCCCTCTGGTAGGGGACGATGCGTTCCTCGTGCACTTCTGCAGGCACCTTGGTAAAATCTCCAGGTGGGTCTGCCAGAATCAACTGCGCGATGCGGTGCGGTGTGGCGGCTGCTGTGGCGAGGGCAATACAAGCACCGAAACTGTGCCCGACGATCGCCACTCGATCGAGTCCCAGCCCATCCAGTACCGCCAAAACATCCGCTGCACAGGAGGCGGGCGCATAGTTGCCGTCCTCCGGCGGTGCAGAATCGCCGTGTCCCCGCATATCAAGGGCGATCGCGCGTCGGGTACGCGCTACATGAGCAAGCTGCGCCTCCCAGATGCTCGCAGAAACCGTCATACCGTGCACGAACAGCACCGGCAGCGCTTCCGACTCCCCAGCGGTGACAGGGGGGCTGGCTTCGATGATGTGAATATTGCCGATCGGTCCTTTGATAGCTGTCGATCGCATAAAATCTTCTCCTAAGTTTTATAGTCCTAGACGGACGGGTAGTCAGAAACCGGATTTTTCGCAAAAATACTCGGTTATATCAAATCCGTTAACATCGGAATTATTATCTCTCTCTTCTCTTTCTCTGTGTCCTCTGTGCCCTCTGTGGTTTAATCATTCCGATACAACCGGAATTGATATTAGAGCATCGCAGAAAAGGTAAAAACCCGGTTTCTTTGGTTGGGACGGGTAAGTCAGGTTTCAATTTCCTCATTTTACACAACCAATTTTACATCTGTTACTCCTTGACGCAATTCATACTGTCCTTTTACCCAAAATTGTTTAATTTTTTCACCCAAAAACGGAGCAGCTTGCATCATCAATAAACGCACTAATCCATTTTTTCGCAGTTGTTCGCCTTTCCACGCTTCTTGTGCTTGAAGTTGTTGGGCGCGAATAATTTCCGGTTCCCGTTCTGCCTGAATCCGCGATAATGCTAAGTCAATATCCTCGCAATTAGCCCCTGCTTTCAATAAAGGTACAAGGTGATTGGCGGCAACAATTACATCGCGGAACGCCATGTTAATTCCTTGAGCGCGAACCGGAGACATGGGATGTGCCGCATCCCCCAAAAGTAGTATTCCTGGTCGGTACCAGCGCGGACAGCGACCAACCACAACAGATAATCGCATCGGAGATTCGACCGTATCGGCACTGTTGCGGAAATGTTCTGCCATCCACCCAGGAGATAGCGATGCGAAAGTTTCTGCCCAGTCTGTGTCTTTCCGATCAGTTTTGTCATCTGCAGATAGCACCCAAGCCAGATGAAGCTTTCCTGATTCTGCCCCATGAAAGACACTGAATCCGCTACCGCCATTCAGGATGGAATAAAATACATTATCCGCCACAAACCGAGGATGAGCGGCAAGTTTAAACCACAGAACATCTATACTATTCTGCTGTTTTACTAACTCTAATTCTGCACGCTGTCGTACAACCGAGTTTCTACCATCTGTGCCAATCACAAGTGCAGCAGGAATCTCTCGTCCATCTGCTAGTTTTACGCCCGCAATGCGATCGTTGCTGTACAGTAAATCTTTTACGGGAACACCTGAGATAAATTCAAATTCAGGATGCAATTGAGCTTCTGAAATTAGTGTTTCTAGCAAAGGCGGTTGCGATACCAGCGTACAAGGTCGATTTGACCCCATTGGCTCATCAACTCGAAATAGTTGCCGATCGCCCACAACGAACTCCCAGGCATCAATTTGTCGGTGGGGAACACCTTCTAGCATACTGGATAAGCCCATTTGGGCGATCGCATCCAATCCGCTGGGCATTAACCCTTCACCGCGAAACACTCGGTAGGAATCTTTTGCCGCCTCAACCAAGGTTGTGGCAATACCTCGTTTCACCAGCAGCAAGGCAAGTGCCGCACCAGTTGGCCCCGATCCTACAATTACAACTTGCCTCATTGCCATTCCCCATTGCTTTGTAATGTATTTCCAGTTTAATTTCCATCCTAAGAGATAAAGCACTGCCCGCAACTATTCATACACTTCTGCTGAAAAATATTCTGGTAAAGACAGTATTTGTTAGACTAAAATGTTTTATTAACGGTAACAAATTGAGATACATTTACTACAGAATCTTTGGACAAACCCGTAACTTCTATCGGCAACCAAACATTATATCGATAGTGATATGATGCCTCGCCCGCCACAGAAAACATTCAAACCGCTGTCTAACCGATAAATTGCAGGCTAAACCTCAAATCTATCGCAAATGCCTCCACACTGACCATAAAAATTTATGGCTAGTGGGCATCTCTTTCTAACTGTTGGGAAATCTCTTTGAGCGCATCGATCGTGCAAATTAAGCGGGGATGCTCTGGATCTAATAAATCGAGTTGCTCCCAGGGAATACGATATCCCTTATGTAGATTGCGGGCACCCAAAAGATGCAGCAAACCTGCGCCTAAATTCCAGGCAGACAAACGCTCGACGATCGCCGGTATGCCCACCAAATATTCTACAATTACCCAATCGTCGCCTTGCTGCTGAGCACGCACCTCTTCAATGCGTCCAACGCGATTGCCCGTTGAATCAAATACGCATTTACCCAGCAGCAGTTCTAAGTGTAGTTCGCGACTTGCCATCAACTTCCTCCTGGAATGTGTTTAATCACGCGATCGCGCAGCCAGACTTCGTAGGCTAATGCGGGAGTTTGTTCGGCATCGAGATCCACTTCCACATCAATGCCGATGTTTCGCACCTTCGACCAAGCAATGCGAAACGGTTCGGTGTGTTTAGCGCCCCACTTGCTGGCAATCGCGGCAACCCAACGCGCCCAACGGGGATGAAGTCGATGCGCTAAGGTGGTGACTCCTGTTTCAAGATAGGCCAGTCGCGGCGGCTGTCCCTCTACGAGTTCTACAACAATGCCATCGACCTTGCCCATCTTGCGTTGGTTGCGATCGACAATCTGATTATCTAGGACATCTCGAATTACATCCATATCAACCTCCAAGCACTTCTAATGGAATGGCGACGATCGCTAGCACAAAAGCCAGAACCATTGTGAAAATGGTGATACTGTTACTGATCCAGCCGTTGCAATGGTCGCCCACATACTCGCGATCGTTCATCAAGACCAAGAACGGGATAATCGTCACCGGTAAAATTACCGCAGTCAATGCCATTGAAAATAAGGTCAGTTGCAACGGATCGATTCCCACAACCATCAGCAGCGATGCCAGAAATACAAACACTGTGTAAACAAAGCTGAAACGGGCTGCCTCTTTGGGATGCAAACTTTCACCCCAGTTCCAACCAAAAGCCTGCGCCAGAATATAAGCCGTGTCTAAGCTAACTTCCAAAGCCGCTCCAAAACAAGCAACGCCCAGCGATGCAGCAAACAGCACAAATCCCCAATATCCGAAAGGTTGGGTCAACATCAAAGCTGCTTGTTCGTAGCTGTCTACTTGAATTCCTCGCGGGTGCAATACCTGTGCCGCCACAATCAGCACTCCCAGCGAGACGAGGCTACCAAACCCCATGCCTAGCCCAGCAACTGCACGATTTACACCGAGATGCGATCGATCCCATTTATCTTCAACCGCACCCGAGGAGTAGAAGTAAAACAAATAGGGACTAATTAATGCGCCGAGGATGCTGACGGCAATAAACAGATAATGGGCGGTGTCTTGTTGGGGTACGGTTGGCAAAAGTCCTTCAGCAACCGCAGGTAATGCTGGACGAAGCTTGAACGTTGCCACCACAAACGCCAGTGTAATCAGTCCTAGGAAGGAAATGCCGTTTTCAATCAAGCCAAAAGTTCCCTTCCAAAGCAACAGCCAGATTGCAAAGGCAACTGGTAGCGCCCACCATTGAAAGCTAATGCCTGTTACCAGTTGCAGCGCAATACAGACGCCGCCAATTTCAGCACCCAGCACTAAAAAATCGACGATGACCTCGGCAATCAACGGGAATATGAAGAAATTGAAGCCCAATCGTTCGCGAACGGCATCTGCCAAAGTGTGTTTGCTGACTGCCGCGAGGCGACCTGACATTTCGACTAAAGCGATGACACAAATCGTGCCTAGAACGATCGTCCAAATCAACTGAAACTCGAAGCTAGAGCCTGCTTCTGCGGCTGTGGCGATCGCTCCCACATCTAGGAATCCGCCAATACTGGTGACAATACCCAAAGCAATTTCCCGAATCTTGTTCATGACCGGTCTCCCTGCGCTTTGAGCAATGCTTCAAGCTGCTGTTGTTCAGTTGCAAGCTGCGCTAGAGGTGTGGCGATCGCGGCTTTGCGGTGCTGCTTGACGGCCGTTGTCATCTGCTGAAGCGTTTGCTGTAACTGGTATATCTGTCTTGGCAAAGTAGGAGAGTCAGTCAAATCTTTGGTTTCCTTGGCAATTTCCTGCTGGCTCTTTTCCAATGTCTGTTGAGCGTAGAGGTCGGGAATGCTACCCTGTTGCCAAGTCTCTCCCACCATACGAGCTGTCGCTGTCCAAGATTCAACCGTTTTCAGCGTTTTGACCAACTTATGATGGGAGGACGACTGACTACAGCCAGCTAGCACCAGCAGCAGACTGGCGAGTAAAGCTTTTTTCATGGGTGGCGCTCGACTCCTCTAAGCAGTTTTACTAATATTTTCCTGCTTCAAATCGACACTTAACAGCATCCTTAGAGAGATTTATCTCTTTAGGGAGATTGGCATTAGTCCTAGAAAATAAGGTGTTCTGATTTACGATCGCGATCTTACAAATCCGGCTAAACGATCGATCGCACAACACCGCCATCCACTCGCAAAGCAGCCCCGTTTATAGCAGATGATACCGGACTGGCAATAAATGCGACAAGTGCAGCCACCTCCGAAGTCTCCGCAAAACGCTGAATCAGCGAAGAAGGGCGAGTCTTTTCAAAGAACTCTTTCTCCACTTGTTCGCGAGTCACCTTTTGGTTTTCTGCCAATCCTTGAATGAACTCTTCTACTCCTTCCGATCGCGTCGGTCCCGCCAGCACAGAATTAACAGTCACATTGGTGCCAACAGTAGTCTCTGCCAAACCGCGCGCGAGAGAAAGCTGCGCCGTTTTCGTAACTCCGTAGTGAATCATTTCTGCTGGAATGTTGAGCGCCGATTCGCTAGAGATGAAAATAATCCGCCCCCAGTTCTTTGTCAGCATTAATGGCAAATATTGTCGAGCCAGCCGCACCCCGCTCATGACGTTTACTTCTAGAATATTCATCCATTCGCCATCGGAAATATCCTCAAATGCTTTAGCGCCATAAATTCCTAAATTGTTTATCAAAATGTCAACTTCCGGGACTTGGTGAAATAATTCGCCGGCTCCCGTTGCCGTTCCCAAATCGGCAGCGACACCTTGAAGTTTGGCATTTGGAGCAATTTCTTTGATTTGGTCGATCGCCCTTTTTACCCGTTCTTGAGTCCGTCCGTTAACGATAACAGTTGCACCTTCTTTGGCGAGTTCTGTAGCAATTGCCAACCCGATTCCGGCAGTTGAGCCGCTTACCAGTGAAATTTTACCAGAGAGTTTTAGTTCCATTTTTGTTGTTCTCTAAGAGGTATTTTAGTCGGCGGAGCCGGACTTTATAGTTTTAGTTCCATTTTTGTTGTTGTCTAAGAGTTATTTTAGTCGGCGGAGGCGGACTTTGTTTGTGGAGCATCGGGATTCTATAGGGTGGTTTTAAAATGAATTTTTAACCAGGCGTTGACATCACACAGTCCGTAACAAATAGCGATCGCCCCCCCAGCGGGCGATCGCCCCCCAGCATTGAAGCACCCCCAATTCCCTAACCCAACCCATCTTTAAAATTTTCCCGCAGGTTATGATTGACGGTTGGCAGCTTTTGAGAATTTAAATGCTAAACACAAATACAATAATTTCCAGTCTGCTGTTATTTATCCCGGTTTCCATCGCCGGACACTTTCTCGGCTGGGAATCCTCCACAATTTTCATCACCTCGGCTTTAGCCATCATCCCCCTAGCCGCGTGGATGGGGACGGCAACCGAAGAAATCGCCGTCGTCCTCGGTGCCAACTTGGGGGGTTTGCTGAACGCTACCTTCGGAAATGCCACGGAACTGATTATCGGCATCGTCGCCCTCAACGCCGGACTAATAGATGTTGTCAAGGCCAGCATCACCGGTTCAATTATGAGCAACCTGCTGCTGGTGATGGGATTGGCGATGCTGCTGGGGGGCTTGCGCTACAAAGAACAAGATTTTCAGCCGACAGTCGCCCGATTGAATGCTTCAGCGATGAACTTAGCCGTGATTGCCATTTTGGTGCCAACTGCTGTTAATGCCACCTCTATTGGCATCCCTCCGGCAACTATGCAGAACCTCTCTAGCGCTGTTGCTGTAGTGCTGATTGTTGTCTACGTGCTCACGCTGCTGTTTTCGATGAAAACCCACAGTTATCTGTACGATGCAGGGGTAGCAGAAATAGAAATGCTTGAAGAATTAGCCGAAAGTAACTTAGCACCAGACAGTCCTGACCACAAAGTCAATCTGCCGCTGTGGATTGGGGTGCTGTTGGCCTGTACCCTGATGGTAGCTGTCGAGTCGGAACTGTTGGTGGGTACTCTGGAAGAAGCGACGGCGCGTTTGGGGCTGACATCACTGTTTACCGGGGTGATTTTAGTGCCGATTATTGGCAATGCTGCCGAACATACGACGGCGGTGACGGTGGCGATGAAAAATAAAATGGATTTGTCGGTTTCTGTGGCCGTGGGTTCGAGTTTGCAAATTGCTTTGTTTGTGGCCCCGGTGTTGGTTTTGGCAGGTTTTGTCTTGGGCAAACCGATGGACTTGAACTTCAACCCGTTTGAACTTGTAGCGGTTGCTGTGTCGGTGCTAATCGCCAATTCTATCAGTTCTGACGGCAACTCTAACTGGCTAGAAGGTACTTTGCTGTTGGCAGCTTATACGGTTTTGGCGCTGGCGTTCTACTTCCATCCGGTAATTGAGGGACTTGTTTAAAAGGCTTTCTTCTGCTGAAGGAGAGGGAAGAGGGAATCAAGAAGAAGGCAGATTTTTTCACTCGCCCACTCTCCCAGTCGCCTACTCTCACTTCTTTCTTCGAGAGTGGTGGTTGCGATCGTACAATTGAAATGTAGCTGCTCTCTCGTTATTAGTTCTGGTGTGTTTGTACATTATGTGCTCTCATCAGGGATTTGTGACCTCGATCGGCTATGACAAACAACAAAAGCTTTGGCCTCAACCCGATCGTTAGATCGCAGTGCCCCCGGTTATAAAAAAACACGGGATGCTGAAGTCAAGCGAGACTAAAACCTCCCTTGACTTCATAGACGCTGCAAGATTTAAATCAAGGGTACTCATGAGTCTTTTACTGGGTGTGCTACGATCGTCATAAGTTGACAATTGAGTTGGACTAAATAGCCAAAAAGTTCACCAAAGTTAGTCATACTTAACTTGACTGATTAACATTCTGGGCAGTATGATTAAATCAATGCCGAAAAAAAGGCTTAATAATCTGGGAGAGTAAACCGAGCGTGCAAGTCAAAACTGACCAGCCTGTCACAAGGTCGAACGGGAGCCCGCGTTTCGTTAAATAGGTTGAAAATAGTGGATGACTCACGGCTAAAAGCTTCAACTAAAATTAATTCAATTAGGGTGGGCTACATCCGAATTGACGCCTGTGGACAAGAAAGAGCCGACTCCCTTGGGTGAAGCAGGAAACAAACCCTTCAGAAGTAATTCTGATTGAATGGTGAGGCTTAAATAAGTTTAGCCAAGTTTTCTGTAGCCGTAAACGACGGTCGATTTAAAACTAACCAGCCTATAAAAAGGTCGAACGGGATACCACGATTCGTTAAATTGGTTGAAAATAATGGTTAAACAATGGCTAAAAGCTTCCACAATAATAAATAGTTGTATAGACTTCAAAAATAGGGTGCTGCTCCACCCGAATTTACGCCTGTGGACAAGTAAGAGCCGACTCTCTTGGCAGAAGCAGGAATCAGACCCTCTAGATATACTTCTAGTTGAATGGTAAAGCTTAAATAAGCTTAGCCAAGTTTTGTATAGCAGTGTCAAAGTAAAACTTGATAGAGCAACCTCAATCAGGGTTATGTGGCTTCTGTGAGTTATTGCCTCAATCCCAAATGCCCGAATCCTTCCGATCCAGCCAACTCTGGCAAATCCGTGTGTATCCACTGCGGGTCTGAACTTTTGTTGCAAGGTCGATATCGGCTAGTCGCGCCTCTCGGAGGCGGCGGCTTTGGCAGAACATTTGAAGTGGACGACAACGGCGCCCGAAGAGTGCTCAAAGTCCTGCTCAAAGAACATCCCAAAGCTGTAGAACTGTTTAAGCAAGAAGCCGACGTATTGGTCAGGCTCAGACATCCAGGTATTCCAAAAGTCGATCGCGACGGTTATTTTACATTTACACCCGCTAACAGCACAGAGTCTTTTCACTGTCTGGTGATGGAGAAAATTGCTGGGGCCAATTTGCAAGACTGGCTGAAACATCGGGGCCGCCCCATCAGTCAAGAACAAGCTGTGAACTGGCTCAAACAACTGTCGGAAATTTTAGACCAAGTTCACCGCCTCAACTATTTCCATCGGGATATCAAGCCGCACAATATTATGTGCAAGCCAAACGGGCAGTTAGTGCTGATTGACTTCGGGACTGCTCGGGAAGTGTCGGCGACTTATTTCGCTAAGGTGGGTCAGGGGCAAAATGTGACTGGTATTGTTTCCCCCGGCTACACGCCGCCCGAACAAACTAATGGCAAGGCTGTTCCGCAATCGGATTTTTTTGCTCTGGGGCGCACTTTTGTTTATTTGCTGACTGGAAAGCCGCCGACTGCCTTTCCAGAGAACCCGCGCACGGGCAGATTAATGTGGCGCAAAGGAGCTCCTCAGGTTTCCGACGCAGTGGCTAATGTAATCGATTATCTGATGGCGCCTTTTCCGGGAAATCGACCTCAAAGTCCGCAGATGGTTTTGCAGTGCTTGGAGGAAATTAATCTCGATGGCGCGGAAAGCCAGTTGCCGACTCAGTTGCCGACGACGGGGCAAACTAAAATTCGCGCAACTGCCGGGGAGGCTGGGGCGAAAAAGCAGACTTCTGTAAACCGCCTCAGACCTCTGAATTCGGGATTGAACAAGACCGAGAAAGATGTTTTTGATTGGAAACAGAAGTTGCTGGCGGGCACGGCTGTTTTGATGCTGGGTATTGGCGCGTCTCAAATATACGGTTCGCTGCGTTACGGGGTGTTTCCGGCAAACCCGGTGTGGCTGCTTTCTAGTTTACCTAGCAGTCAGTTTTTGCAAAGAAGTTTGGATAATAAAGGGAGTGTAAATGCGATCGCCCTGTCCCCCGACGGTCAAACTTTGGTCAGCGCCAGCATTGGGACGATTAAAATTTGGAATGTGAGGACGGGACGCCTCCTGGTGCCGCCTCTCAAGTCGGTGCCTTCTAAAACATCTGTTAACACGCTGGCGGTGAGCCCGGACAGCTCGATTTTGGCCAGCGGCGGCGACAAGAATGTGATTCTCTGGGATTTGAAGACGGGGCGGCGGATGCGGACGATTCCCGCTCACAAAGCCGCCGTCAACGCCATCGCTTTTAGCAGGGACGGTCAAACTCTCGCTAGCGGCAGCGATGACAAAACTATTCGCTTGTGGGATGTCAAAACCGGCAGCAGGTTGCGGACTTTGAGCGGCCACACCGGAGGAGTAAACGCGATCGCTTTGAGCCGGGACGGTAAAACTCTGGCTAGCGGCAGCGATGACAAGACTGTGCGTTTGTGGAATCTCGGCACCGGAGAAGTCAGAAGAATTATCACAGGTCACGGGGGCGCGGTTAATGCTGTGGCTTTTAGCCCAAACGGGAAAATTGTGGCTAGCGCTAGCACCGACAATACGATCCGCTTGTCGAACGTCCAAGACGGGAAGCGCACCCGCACTTTTAAAGGGCATTCGAGTTCGGTGAGGACGATCGCCTTTAGCCCGGACAGTCGCACTTTGATTAGCGGGGGCGGAGATATTATAGTTTGGGATTTGAAGACGGGAAAAGAAAGAAGCACTCTTTCTGGTCACAGTCAGTTTGTGAGTTCTGTTGCTATTGCCAGAGATAGCAAGACTTTTGTGAGCGGCAGTCCCGATCGCACTATTAAGATTTGGCGAATGCCATAATTATTAGTTATTGGTTATTGGTTATTTGTGATTAGAAGAGTGGGCGTTGCTGAACTATGGTATGATGAAGTTGTCCTCTGAGCGTCAAAAATAACACATATTTCCAAAAAAATATTA
>NZ_JAUBQM010000107.1:0-16892 GCF_036701245.1 Microcoleus sp. Pol14D4 | reverse complement strand
TCATCTTTATTTAACGATTTTACTAGCTTTTTCATTTTATCTCTTTTTTGACACATTTGCCAAAGTGAGATGCACCCTACAAGCGCGTCTGCACGATGAGAGAGAAACCAGTTGGCAGCTAGTTTTCGACCGATCTTAATTGAGCCATTGACATCAGCATTAATTAGATATCCCTAGAGATTTATAAAAATTATATTTGTTTGTATTTCAATAGAAAGGACTATAAATTGCATAAAGTTTTATAATACTGGGAAATGGGTAATTTGGCCAGCAAATTATCTATCATTTTTAACGAAAAGAGGTTGGTTTTTATGCCGAAAGAGTTTGCGAAGTATCAGGGACTGGGAAATGATTTTATTCTGATTGACAACCGCCACTCGTCAGAACCGACGATTACACCAGAACAAGCTGTGGATTTGTGCGATCGACATTTCGGGATTGGCGCAGACGGTGTGATATTTGCTCTTCCGGGTCAAAACGACACTGACTATACGATGCGGATTTTTAACTCCGACGGTTCGGAACCGGAAATGTGCGGCAACGGGATTCGCTGTTTGGCTAAGTTTATCGCCGATTTGGAAGGGTCAGAGGCGAAAACTCAGTACCGCATCCACACTCTGGCTGGTGTGATTACCCCGGAATTGCGATCGGACGGCCAGGTGAAGGTGGATATGGGAGTGCCCCGGCTTCTGGCGGCGGAAATTCCGACAACTTTGGCTGCAGCGGATGCCAAAGTTATTGATGTGCCGATCGAAGTTGCTGATAAATCTTGGTCTGTTACCTGCGTCAGCATGGGCAATCCTCACTGCATTACTTTTGTAGAGGATGTTTCGGCTGTTGTTTTAGAAACTGTGGGGCCTCAATTCGAGCACAACAAAGCATTCCCGCAGCGTACCAATACGGAATTTATTCAAGTGATACGTTCAGACTACGTAAAAATGCGGGTGTGGGAAAGAGGCGCGGGTGTTACTCTAGCTTGTGGGACTGGTGCTTGTGCTGCTGTGGTAGCTGGAGTGTTGGTAGGGAAGTGCGATCGGGTAACTGCGGTTGAGCTCCCCGGTGGCGTTTTGGAAATCGAATGGGCAGAAGTTTCTGGGCGGATTTACATGACCGGGCCGGCACAGCGAGTATTTACTGGTTCTATGAGTGATTAGTCATTAGTCATTAGTTATTAGTCATCAGTCATTAGTCAGAAGGGATTTTTTGTTGAATTAACAAACAATAAAAATTATTGACTTCAAAATTTTTATTGAATTCTGACCAATGCCTTTTGCCTTCACAAATCATTGGCTGCGGACTGAAGACTGAAGACTAATAACTAAGCCTGAAATCTAAAATCTAAAATCTAAAATCTAAAATTAAGTAGGTGGGCTGGCATGGCGGGAGGTATTTATCTGATTCAGGATGACGACAGGCTGGTAGAAATGATGGAACAGCCCTACGACTCGGAAGACCAGTTACAAGATTTGCTAGTAACTTATCCTA
The DNA here is from genome assembly GCF_036701245.1 of Microcoleus sp. Pol14D4. Classification (NCBI taxonomy): domain Bacteria; kingdom Bacillati; phylum Cyanobacteriota; class Cyanophyceae; order Oscillatoriales; family Microcoleaceae; genus Microcoleus; species Microcoleus sp. Pol14D4. The sequence continues at coordinate 15,407 of NZ_JAUBQM010000107.1, read as the reverse complement.
ATTTGATCGCGGGAGACCAAATCGATCGGGCGACGGCGCGGAGGTGGCTGTTAATTTCGCGGGAAGCTGCACCCAGCGATGAGGAAACAGCGGTGCAGTGGTCGCTGGATCATTTGTTTCTGGACCAAAATGCAGTTCCTACTTTGGTGGATGTCCGGCGAACTCCGAATGCCGAACTGCGGCAAAAAGTTTTGGGTCAGTCGATCGACTATGCTGCTAATGCGTTGTTTTACTGGCCGATCGATTCAATTATTTCTCTGTTTGAAGCTAATTGTCGCGATCGGGGTCGCGATCCTGAACAGATTTTTGAAGAGTTTCTCGGTGCAAATGCTAATGAAGACAGATTTTGGCAGAAGGTTAAAACTAATTTGCAAGCGGGTAAAGTTCGCTTAGTGTTTGTAGCTGACGAGATTTCCGCTGAAATGCGCCGAGTTGTGGAATTTCTCAACGAACAAATGGACCCGGTTGAAGTTTTGGCCCTAGAAATTAAGCAGTATGTAAGTGAAGACGGTTTGAAAACGCTGGTTCCCAGAGTGATCGGCCAGACAGCGGAAGCACAGCAGAAAAAATCCAGCGCAACGCGCGAAAGAAGGCGCTGGGATGAATCTTCATTTTTTGCGGAAATCAAAGCTAGACGAGGCGCGGACGAGGCGCAAATGGCAAAAGCAATTTACCTTTGGGCAAAAAGTCAAGAACCCGAAGTTCAGATCCAGTGGGGAACGGGGGATGCCTACGGCGGTTTCGTCGCTCAATTGCCTCAAAAGGGAAGAAAACCCTATCAGTTATTCACTGTAAATATTGCTGGTCGAATGGAGATTTCTGCTGATAATTACGGTTCCCAGCCGCCGTTTAATGCGGAACCGAATTGGCTGGAATTGAGAAGTAAACTGAGTTCGATCGGTCTGTCGCTACCTACAGAACCGGGCGAGAGAAGGTCGCCGAGTCTGCCTTTGTTTACTTTGCAAGACGAATCGGATCTCAAGCAAGTTATAGAAACTTTTGATTGGGTGATTGAGCAAATTCAAACGTTATAGTTATTTGTCATTTGTAGGGGGCGTCAGAGTAAGTTATAGATTGATGTAATAAGGGTTTGGGCTTCTGACGCACCCTAGGCTATGTGCTGGGTAGTATGTATATGCCCGGTTCCGTGTCTGGCCCAGGCAGAATTTCACGGCTGCTTTTAACACCTTTACTTTGGCACAGATTTGCAAACGATTCTAAACCCTCTAATCTGGCTGAAAGTTCACTCAACCCATCCAAATATTCAGCTACAGCAATTTGGCGATGTGTCCATGTTTGATCAAATTTAGCAGAACTATAGGACATTTCAAACTCTACATCAACATAATTTTTTTTGCCTCGGATTTGGTCAGGAGATAAAGTGCGATCGCTTGGTGATATTTCCGTAATTCGTTCTACTCGTTCTGAGGCAACATGGTTTTTAAACCGAGAATTAGTAAAGCGATAAGCAGTAGATAGATAAGTGTTTTCATCATTGATTAGTGCCTTAGCCCATCTTTCCGCGACTTGTTTAAATAGGGGGATTTGTAACGCCAGTAATTCTTTAGCTTCTTGATGTTTCCCTATTTCTAAGAGAAGATTGGCTTCTGTTGCTATGGCTACAGCCCAACCTTGAATAGAAACATCAGCATTAAGCATAATTTCAGCATCTAATTCTGGAGTAGCTTGCATCGCTTGATTACTGAGAAATAATCCCACACTGGAAGCTGTTTTAATGGCTGATCTCGGTGATTCATCAGGAAAAAGAGAGCGATCGTAAAGTTCAGCTTTTAAAGCTGCAATTTCTTTAATTAGCATGGCTTGATGAAGATGGGAAATAGCTTTAGCAAGGCTTTTTTGCTTTTGGCGGCTGTCTTCTACCAATAAATACAGATATGCCAATTGTCCCGAGATAATATCTAAGCCCTCGTCAACACTATTTAAGCGATTATCAATATGATTAAAACCTGCTATCAAGTTATTTTCAATCCGATTTAAGCCAGCTTCAACTCGGTTAAATCCTTCTTCCATTGACTGTTGAATGTGGCATAAATTTTCTTGTATTTGGTGCAGTTTATAGCCCATGTAGGCAAAGCCAGCAATACTAACACCAAGGTTTAAAACACTTGCGGCGGCAGTAATTTGAGTTAACCCCATCACTGAGGATAGAGTTTTTTCAATACCCATTAATTTATGATAGCTAAGCCCATGACCAATAACATCAACTCCTCCCAAGATGGGGGAAAAGGGAACAGTCATCAGTTTGCTAGTCAGTCCGGGAGTTTCGGCTAAATGGCGGAAAATTTGACCACCATTTGCAGTACCCGCAGCCCATCTAATAACGCTTCCGTGGCGTTGCATTGAACCATCGAGTAAACCCTTGATAATTTCGGGATTGTTAACTAACAGAGTGGTATCAATCAGCATTTTACTTTCTCCTGTTTAACGATTGTAAACTTCAATGTTTCCGTAGGCTTCCATTTGTAATCTAGGGGAGATTGTAAGATTAACTGATAAATCCGCTAATTTACGGAAAGCATCATATCTATCCAGTTGATCCACATTTGAAGTGAATCCTTCATCAGCTTGATCTAGCTTTATATAGACTAGATAAATATCATATTCTGATTCTGCTCCTTTAGGGACTGAATACTCGCTGATATTACTTTTTATTTTAGAGTATTCAGTTTCAGAGCCTAGCCATAAATATTTCGTGATTTCATAAAGAGATTCCCCATCCTTAACATCATCAATTCGTCCTTTTGCTTGGAGTGATTTAAGAAAATCGGCCTGTGAATGAGACACTACTAAAATTAAAAACTGATTAGTAATTCTTGGAATTGAAGGAGTTGGAATTGAAGGCGGCGTTTGAACTGTAGAAACAGTAGGAGGCAGAGGATTAGGATTATATTGTCTGGGTTCTTCTCCACGAGTTGTTTGTTGTTTTTGTTGATTGAGTATATATATCCAGTAACCAATTGCGGTAATAGCGAAAGCAATAAGTATAATAAATTCCATGTTTTCCCTCCTAATGTTCATTCGATTAAAAAGTGCGTTTATATATTGATAGAATCGATCTCGATTTGGTATAAGCCAATTTTCCTTTTCTATTGTGCCTTCTTGATAAATATAATTTGTTAAGTCTTTTATTTCAGGCTGACAATAACCTCTAAGAATAGAGTCAGCAATATCTTTATTTATCTCAAGCTCTTCGCACCAAATTCTAGTAGAGTGATACAAATATAACTCAACTGGATTACGACCTCTTAATTCATGTCTTATTCGTTCTCTTACTTCGTTTAACTTCTGAGAAAACATAATTGTTAATCCTTAAATAATAGATTGTTTAAAGAGGGAGCAAGAGGCTCCCTCAAATTATACAACAGCAGACTTAAGATTGACGACAATCTTCTTCTAAATTTTGACAAACCGCTGTTGCATGATCTTTTTGAAGTTCAAAATCAAGCCAGAACTGTTTTTCCTGCTCAAAATTTTCCTCAATGATAGTTAATTGTTGTTGCAAACCACGTTCAGCTAGATTGGTAATCTCATCAACGGATTCTTCAAAGATACTGCTAACAGCATCTAACCGTTTGAGAATCCACTTAAGCAAAATATCCCACAAACTTCCTTTCGCTTTTTCAATTCCACTTAACCATTGTTTGGCCATTAAGTCTGGAGAAGGAAGGAAAAGTTCCACATACTCGATATCTTCGTAAATATTCCGAGTTACAGCTTCTTGGTAATTACGGGTTACAGGTCGTGTTTTTGTTCTCGTTTTTGTGCTAGAGAAACAAGAACCATCTTGATAAGATTCTGTATAGTCTTGATATTCTGTTTTTGTGCGAGTTTCATACTCTGTTTTTTTGCCAACTACTTCTCTTTTTGTGGAGCGAGTTTGTTTTATAGGAGCGGAAAGTTCAAAAAACTTCTCAGGTAAAGTTGGCAAGTTTTGAGCTAACTTTTTGCGTAAGTTACTGATGGCTGCTTGTTCAAAATTAATCGAAGAGAAACTTTTCTCTGACAAACAAACTTTTAATCTCTTAACTTGCTCATTAACTAATGATTCTAATGCTTGTTCAAATTGCTGGGCTTTTCCTTGCAAGAAAAACTCCGCTCTTACGGATATAGCTTCTCTCATCCTGTGATATAGCAGGCGAACATAGCGTTCATCATGTTCAAGTTCTTTTTTCCCTTTATCATCATCAGCCCGTACACGCTTAACTAAGTTTTCTGACTCAGAAGAAAATGTACTGAGTCTACGACTAACATTATCATAGGCTTGAGAAATATCTTCAGCCAATGAAGGGAATATAACTTCCCGCAGCTTATCTCTTAGCTCAAAAGCTCCTTGATTATTTTTAAAAGCATCACGAACAGGAACAATTAGAACCTTGGTTAAGTCTCCTTCTACCTCAGCGACAGCATTAAGAATCAGAGAAAAACCATCAAACACTTTTTTTTCAGCCGCTTTTTTACTCTTAATCTGATCATTAGGCTCATTGCTTTTCAAGAGATTTATTATTTCCTTAATTTCGCCCTTAAATTGTTGGCCAATTTTCTTAAAATTTTTATGTAAATCTTGACGGGTTTTAGCAATTTTATATTTTTCTTGTTCAACCTGCTCTTGATTGTAAATTTTTCTGGTTTGAATCAGAATATCGAGAGATTTGGCCAAAGCATCGTAATTATCGAATATTTCCAACAAAGCAGGAAGTATTACCAATTCAGCAAATGATTCTTGAACCCGCACACGGAAACGATCCCAAAGTTCTCTACCTCCACTCCACTCTAAAGAATAGTGGAGAATTTGCCGCATGGTTTCATCATCAATAGTCTCATTGTCTTCTACCCGATCTTCAATATCGCGAAACCAATTCTTTAAATCGCGGTTCTCCTTAGTATTTAATTTAATAACTCCTGCACAGTCTTGAAACATAGCTTTAAGGAGTTTTAACCGTATCTCCTGACTCATCACTGACGGTTCGTTAAAAGCTCCTGAACCCCAAGCACACTGAGCATAATATAAAAGACGAGCATTAAAAGGCAGAACATCAGGAAGTTCTGGAAGCGATAAGACCTCTTTAATTTCTTCTCTTAACTTATCAATCCGCTCTGATAGAGGTAAATCATCGGTTCCTCGGTTATCGACCCGATTTAAGATAAAAATCATCGAATCTGTGCGACCTTGTAGATATTGGACAACTGTCTTTAATTCTTCTAATAAGCGTTTTCTGTGCTCATCATCTACCTGCATATAGTCCAAAGCCACTAAACTAAAAGCTTTATTAACTTGCTTTTGGATAGTGGCTAAGTTAGCCCGGTCTTGAACAGATTTCAATCCCGGTAAATCAATCAATTCAACTCCTATTCCGTTGGGTAAACCCAGTAAAGAAGCATCACAAGCAGGTAAAAGAGGAACATGAGCGGTTATTTGTGGCGCAACATACTCACGCTTTTTCCGCGCCGCGTGATAGGAGTGCATCACAGTGCGAATCCGCTGGTATACATCCTCATCACTTAAGCCTGCCCATTCACCAGCCTCCCAAGCAGCATCTTCCGTTTCGGCAATCATTAATCTCGGTTCTTGAGAATGTTTGATGGTTAATACACCCCCACTCATTTCTCCGGCTTCAATCGGTGCGATTTTTCGACCAATCAGCGCGTTAACAATCGTTGACTTTCCAGAGGAAGTTGTGCCCAGAGTAGCAATCCGAAAACTAGGATTTTCTAGGCGTTGGACGGCTTCTTGATAAACAGTTAAAAAATCCTGTAGGCAAGATTGAATCCCCGGATCAGCAAAAACATCCGGGGACGAGTTGACTAAGCTAGAGACTGAGTTGCCTAATTCTTGTAAAAGGTTGCGGGTGTTGTTTAACTTAGATTCAATTAGGGGCATAGCAAAAATGCTTTCTTAATGATCTTTGTTAAGTATAACTAAGGAGACACGGCATCGCACTTCGTACATCCACGGATGTTTTAAACCTTGCGACAAAATAAAGAGTCACTCTTAAATCAACTTGTAGAGTGCCTCGGAGATTGATTATTTCGATTTCAACAGGTTTTTCTTTCTGCTTCGGGGCACCCTACGCACTAAGCTGTCCCGCATCTTGCATTGTATTTTTCGGGCGGGCGGGACACCCCACAATAATTTCATCAAACTTGACTGTACAATTTGTATGCGCCTGAGCTTGTTAATCTCATTATTATGTTTAGGGGGTAATTCGTGTCACCATCAACATAATAATGAGTTGATGCAAAGTGAGCGGCCGATCGCCAATTACCAATAACCAATGACTATTGATAGCGAATGTTTGCTTGTTTCATGCGCCGCAGGGCTTCTCCCAGTCGATCGCAATCTGCAATTAAACTAACTCTCACATATCCTTCGCCGCCCGGCCCAAAAGCATTGCCAGGAGTCACCACAACACCCGTTTGCTGCAAAACATTGAGGGCAAAATCAGTCGAACTCATGCCCGGAGTGCAGGGAACCCAAAGATACATTGCAGCCAGAGGTTTGGGAATATTCCACCCTAATTCTGCCAATCCTTCCACCATGAAATCCCGGCGAGTCCTGTAACGATTCTGCACTTCGTGCAAGTAACTGTCCGGCAATTGCAGCGCTGTTTCTGCTGCTGCTTGCAATGCGGAAAATATACCGTAATCTAGGTTAGTTTTTAATGTCCGCAAACCTTGAATAATCTTGCTATTTCCTACTACAAAACCGACGCGCCAGCCGGCCATATTGTAGGTTTTGGACATAGTATGAAATTCGACGCCGATTTCTTTACCGCCGGGAATTTCTAATAAACTTGTCGGTTGATACCCGTCAAAGGCTAATTCCGCATAACACAAATCGTGAACCAGCAAGATTTGATGTTTGTGTGCGAAAGCAACAATATCTTTGTAAAATTCGCGGGGTGCAGTTGCTCCAGTCGGATTGCTGGGATAATTAAAGTAGAGTATTTTGGCTTGTTCGGCTACGCTGTCGGGAATGTCGGCTAAGTCAATTACCCAGTTGTTTTCTGGTTTGAGGATGATGTTGTGAACTTTTGCACCGGCGATAATCGGGCCGCGAAATAATACGGGATAAGCGGGACTCGGTACTAATACTAAGTCGCCGGGATTGATGTAGGCGATCGCAAAATGTGCTAAACCTTCTTTAGAACCCAACAGAGGCAATGCTTCGCTTTCTGGATCGAGTTCAACGTTGTAGCGGCGGCTGTACCATTTAGTAATAGTACGGCGGAAACTGGCAGTTCCTTCAAAGGGTGGATAGCCGTGATTTGCAGGATTTTGGAGGGCTGCGACGGCGGCTTCTACTACTGGTTGAGGAGTCGCACCGTCGGGGTTTCCCATTCCTAAGTCTATTAAATCGAGTCCTTGTTCGCGGGCGCGGGCTTTGAGTTCGTCGAGACGGGCAAATACGTAGGGCGGTAGTTTTTGCAACCTGTCAGCAGGGGTAATCCAATCCAAGGTCATTTATTTTTTGTCAGTTGTCAGTTTTCCTGGTTTGTAGTAAGGACTTTCGTCCTTGCTAGCACAGCCTTTTCAGGACTAAAGTCCTTTCTACAAACTGTTTTAATTCTTAATCTTTAATTCTCCCACAGGTGCGGTGGTAGAAACCATCGCTGCCATTAATTGTTGGGGAACGACTTTAAAAGGCAGTCGGTGGATGTCGGAATTGGGATTGCAGGCTATGTCGGCGGCGCGCTGCAATTCTGCTATGGTAATGTCTCCGAGTCCCAGACTATCTAAAGTTTGGGGTAATCCAATCTCGGCGTAGAATTTTAGCAGTTGCTGTCTGGCGCTAGCGGCGAGTTGATTGTTTTGCAGCATTTCTTCTAGTCGCAGTTGTACTAAAATGCCGTATGCGACTTTTTCGCCGTGCAATGTGCCGTGACTTGCTAATAGATGAGTTAGGCCGTTGTGGACGGCGTGGGCGGCGACGGTGCGGCATTGGGCACCGCCAATTCCGCCGATTACTCCTGCTAGCAATACGGCCGCATCTGTGACTTCTTGCCAGGTTTCGCTACCGGGTTCTTTGAGGGCGGCGGCTGATTTTTGGAATAAAATATCGCGCAGTATTCTAGCTTGTTGGACGGCGGAAATTATCAGGGTTTGTTCGGAGTGTCCGCTGCTGACTGATGCTTCGTACCATTTGGCGATCGCATCTCCAATTCCTGCTACTAATGTCCGCTGCGGTGCGGTTTGAATTAAGCCGTAGTCGAGTATTAATAAGTCGGGACATCTGGCTAATGTGACATCGTATTGGAATGCACCTTGTTCTGAATAAATGTTAGATAGGGCTGTCCAAGCGGCACAGGTGGCTGCTGATGTGGGTATGGTGACGATCGGGATTTTGCACTGATGGGCGACGAGTTTGGCTGCGTCTAAGGCTTTGCCGCCGCCGACACCGATGATGAAGTCGGCTTGATGGGTTTGGGCTGCTTCGCGGAGGGTTTCGAGGCTGGTTTCGCTGCAATCCTTGCCGTAGGCTGTTTCGGCGGATTTTAACTGCTGCTGTTCGAGGATTGGTTGCAGGTAGGGTTGGGCGGCGGCGAGGGAGTTGCTGCCGCCGACGATTAGCGGCCGCTTTCCGAAACGGGCGATCGCATCTCCGGCTTGTGCGATCGCCGATCGACCCCGCAATACACAGGCGGGAGCAATTGTCAAGGAATAAATTGCTGGTGCGGTGGCGGTTTTAGTGCTTTGGGTTTGAGTCATCGAACCACTGGATAAGTGACGAGAAGGTTGACGCTTTGCAGGATTGCTGGATTTTCTAGGATAACTCTAACCCATGTTGGGCGATCGGGTAAGTTTTGTAAAGTTTTTATTAAGTATTGTGCGGGCTTGGGGCATGGGAGGGGGGAGTTGAGGGCGATCGCTATGATAAATTTAGGAATATAAGCAATTTCAAGGATAGGGCAATGCTGACTAAACAAGATTGGGACTGGTTAGCAGTGTGTTCTCATTATCAAACGGCTGTCACAGTCCAGACACTTCTCAAAGAAGGAAAATCTATGGAAGCAACGGCAGGTTTAGAATCTTTAATTGAAGCAATGGGAAGAACCGAAAAACGAGCATTAAAAAGCCAGTTAATTCGTTTAATGCTTCATATTATTAAATGGAAAAATCAACCTGAAAAACGAACTGCTAGCTGGGCTATTAGTATTCGTTCGGCGCGGCGAGAGATTGAAGAAAGTCAAGAAGAAATGCCTAGTTTAAATCGTGATTTTATTGAGTCTATCTGGGAGAAATGTTTTAAAGTTGCGGTGAAAGATGCCCAGGATGAAATGGGTAAAAAATGTCAATTAACCTCACTTGCGTGGTCAGAAGTTTTTGAAGATGAATATAATTTGTCGGATGGCGCTTTAGAAGATGGAAATTTTGAGTAATATTACATTCGGCTTAAATACCCTCTATATCTTAGTCTGCTATCTTTTAGTCTGCGGGTGTCGAGTTGGTTTGTGCAAGATCGGTCTCAACCGCCAATTCCCTTAACTTTAGTTTTAATCGTTGGAGGTGGGCTGCTTTTTCCGACCAAACAAACCAGACATACTTAAACCAGTCACTAACAAGCCTATCATTCCCAAGCCGTTCAAAATCGGGTAAATTGCTTGCAGGTGAAAGATTTCACCTGTATGAATTTTCAACAAAAATCTAGATGAAATTTCTATACCCAGCGGCCACTCTCGGAGAATGGTTATGACCATTCCAGTCAAAACAGTCAGCGCGATCGGCAAAGCAACAATAAGGCCTAGAATGCGGTGGTACTTGCGAAATGCTCTCTTCATAGTGGTTGAAAATTTTGGAATACTGAGGTTATATAAGGAGCGAGCGTTGAGTGCTTGTTTCTGAGTAATTGTGATCGCAGAACTCTCACATGACTTACGCCCTCCGACGCACAGAAACCGGATATTTTAACTTTTATTCAAAGTTTGAACCAATTACGGGGGTTAAAAAAGTCGGTTTCGGCGTCTGAGACTTTAGAATCAAGCACTCACCACTGAAATTTAGGACTTAGGAATGCTACCGATCGTCTTTTCAAGCGACTGCAATTGAGTCAGCACTTGGTCTTTACTTGGCTGAGACTTTTTGAGTTCATCCGTCACTTTTTCGGCGGTTTCTTCAACTGCATCGTAGCTTTTGGGAGCTTTAGCTTTGATGCCGTCTTCAACCTTCTTCCAGGAATTCTCGAATGTGCCAAATTCCGTTTTGGCTTTGGCAAAGTTTCCAGCCTGAACTGCTGCTTTGGTACTGGAAACCACACCACTCAATTCTGCATAGTTTCCCTGGGATGCTGGTTTTTCAGTTTTAACAGCAGTAGCAGCAGGAACCGGGGCGGCAGGTGAAGTTTGCGGAGTGGAAGCTTCTTTAGCGCTGTCGCAACCAGCCAAAGCTAGAAGGCTGATGGCGCTAAGGACAAGGATTTGATTAAAACGAGCCATAAACAATCCTCACATAGATCGATACTAGAATCTATTGTGTCACAAAGAAATCTGATCGGTGGGAATAAATCAACATCCTGCGGGATAGTAAATTTTGAGGCGGGAAGTCGGCTGATAGTTGGGTAAGTTTGGTAGGTTTGGGTTGAGGGAGGAAACGCCACTAGATGATGGTTTGCCACTGTTGACCTAAATCCAGTGCAACCCAACCTACTGACTACCCTCTTGTGTGTTTTATGTTCAGAAAGCTAATTCGGGCGATCGACATTCCTGATTTTATGGACGATAATCAACACAGATAATTAAGCCTATTACTAATTCTTGCACAACCGTTTCAGAAACTTTGCCGATACACCTGACAAATCGCTCAGTAGTTACACTCCGAACTTGCAAAACATTGCCTGCTGAGTCTGCGTCTAAACAGTTTTCTTCAGTTCGCTGAATGAGAATCATGAAAGGGCGATTTTGAAATTTAGGTTGCCATGTAGCGACAGGAATTATAATCCGCATGGGGATAGAACTAAACATTTCCGAACTAATCACAACCGCAGGACGTGTTTTCTGAATTTCTTGCCCTCGCGTGGGATCGAGTTGTACCAGCCAAATCTCTCCTCGTTGTGGGTTAGCAGTCATACTCAGTCTCCCAGTCTTCGCCATCGAGTACCGAAAACTCGGTTAATTCAGGATATGTCAAAAAATCTTCGGCAGTAGCAGCCATATACGGTGCTAGTATTTTATGGCGTTCTGCTATTGGCAGGCTAGCAATTTCTCTAAGTGATAGCTTGAGAGTAGGTGCGGTTGTTGACGAACTGTTAGACTCAGAACTTTCGCTGGGTAACTGCTTTTTTTGTTCCGCTTTTTGCACGAGGAATTGTGCAAAGTCGAGCACTTCTTGTTGTTTCTCCCTTGGCAACTGTCGCAGATTCTCTAACAGTGCTTGCTCAAAATTAATTGTTTCTGACATTTTAATTACCTTCCTTAAGTGTTTCTCGGTTTATTTCTGGCGATGGGTGAGAGCACTTCCGAGATGTAGGGAGCGATAGCGAGGATTGCTTTTGCGAGCATAATTGTGGGTGAGGATGCGGTTATTAATAGTGTAGCAGGATGTTGGGAGGTATAATTCCGATGGTTGCCAGATATTCTGCACTTGTTGCTTTTTAGATTTAATTTCATCATTGATACTCCTGGACGCAGAAACCGGGTTTTTTACGGAAATACTGCATTTGACACTTGAATACTCGTGAAAAACCCGGTTTCTTTGGTATTGATGCGTCCCGGACTAATTAAACTACCTCTAAACGTGCGATAATCTAAAATCTAAAATCTAATGACTGAATAACCAACCGCAATCTATCGCACCGAAAGCGACTAGATGGGAGACAAACAAATCCCATCTAATGTCTATTATGGCATCCAAACTCTAAGAGCTATCGAAAATTTCCAGATCAGCGGTATTAAGCCTTTATCAACATACGTTGATGCTTGTGTTTTAATTAAGAAAGCTAGGGCGATCGCGAGTATTCACCCAATTGTAGACTTCCAATTCGATCGTTTTAATGATTTATGTTACATAGTGCTGAAAGGACAGATGCTTTGTTTCAGCATAACAATTGTCGATCGAAGGGCTTGACAGTGTTTGATAGGTTCTTTGTCGATCGCTGTTGTCAGAGAAGGAGCTAGTCACGATATGCTCTGCTTTTATACCCGCAACAGGAGATTCCGACGGGAGTAAGAAGAAATTGACATACATGAGCAATTTGCGGTATTTTATAGCTATATAGCGAAAAGAGCTAAGCCTGCACAGCATTAGCTGCTGCGGTTGAGCTAGACTGTTATGCAACTCAAAGGAGTTTGTGATGTCAATGAAAGTGTTTTTTCACACTAGAAGCCCGCAGGAACGGGGTTGGTCTAACAACGAAAAACGAGAGTTTGCCCGCATTCCCATTGTGTGGGAGTACGTCACAACTGCGATCAACAGTCCTTGGTTTTGTGTTCAGCTAGTGGTTCACACGCCTTTTGATTGTGAATTTGACGCGGAGGTGTACGCAGTTGCTGTGGATCACAACGAAGTTCTAGAGATTACTCAGGCAAATTAAGCGATGACTAAGAAAGTCTCAATTGATTACAATGATATAGCTGCAATTGCCTTTAAATCTGTCCTTCCTCATGGTTGGAGAAGCCTTATCCCTGGTTATGACATATGGAAACTATTGATTGAACCACTAGCTCAGAAGGTTATTGATGCTGCTACTTTAACTCAGGGGAATGATTTTGAAAATATCAAGGAAATAATTAGATCTGGCAAAGAAAACGGGGTTGATGAGTTAGAGATAAAAATTGCCAAAGAAGCAGGTATAAATATTGGTACTAACCTAAATGAAATAGGTATTCCTTGTAATGTGAATTTTAGAGTTGGCTCACAAGGGGAGACTGTTATTAAGATAAAGTACAAGTAGAGAGATACAAGTACGAGCATTGCTGAAACTGTAAGTTGTGTGATTTTATATTAGTAATTAATATATGAGACGCAAAAGAGAAGTTGTAGAAGCACTATTAGAAAGTCTTTCTATCCTAGAAAGATCGCGCGCAGTTAAACTAAATCGTTAGACCGCGCAAGTGATAACTAATCAATAATAGAGATGATTTTTCTATATGACACCACAATCACTTGAACAACTTGTGCAGAAAATTCACGAACTTCAGACACTTATGGTGACAGTTGCAACAGGTGAAGCACGTATTCAGGAAAAAGATGATGAGTATAAGCAGCTATATATGGAAGTGAATTTGAAGCTGGAATCTCTACAAAATGAAGGCTTAAACGTTGACAATCCAAATTCTTTTAGATCCCTGTGGGATTGGCATAGTTTCTGGTCCGATGATTTGCGTAGTTATGGTGTACCTCATCAGTTGGTTCGGGAACTTTACGAAAATGTTCTAACACCATTTGAAAATACTCTCTACAAGCATCGCGCAAATTCGATGTCGAGTGAAGAACTAATTGACGACTTGCAGCGCAGGTTAGGTCAGATGATACCTGAACCCCAGACTAGCTTCAAATTCACAATCAATTCTCTGCACCCAAAAATTATTCAGCGATGCCAGCAACAGTTTGAATTGAGACAGTATGATGATGCAATATTCAATGCGATGAAAACTGTCGAAGAAGAAATTCGAGCTCGTGCATCAGCAGCACCAACTGATGTAGGAGTTGCTCTGGTTTCAAAGGTTATGAATCCTAATCAACAACCAAAGCTCATTTTTAGTTCAGTAAATGCAGAACAGGAGGCAGCACACTCTATGTACCGAGGCGCAATCGGTAGTTTTAAGAATCCACTCAGCCATCGTTTCTTGGATACCTCTGATCCAATAAAAACTTTTGAGATTCTAGGTTTTGCAAGTTTATTAATGCGTATGCTAGATGATGCAACAACTGTAACACCATCTAGCTCAAATGGTGTCTAACAACGCCCATGCAAACCGACCGCAGAGATTTGATCGGTTATGATGCAGACGTTACGACGTTACTAGCGTCCAGTGAGTGCGAACGTTACATTTTTTACCGACAGGTAAAACTCGATCGCTCGCCCCTTTCCCATATCCTAGAAAAACACAGGCACGGCCAAGGCTCAAATCAGCTCGGGCTCGATCGCCTTCTCTGTGCGATCGCGCAGGAAACCATCCCTAGTTGATAATGGTTGTAACAGAATTTGTGGGATTATGATTTCTGTGCAATCAGCCTTCTTGCCTTCATGCCAACGAATGATTCTGACCTACAAATCCAAGCGCGAAGAATTCTAGACGCGATTGCTTTCATTCCTTTTGAGCAATGTCAACCCTTGACCCGTGGGTTTGAGAGTATTCCTGCGCGTCCTGGCATTTATGCAATCAGACACAGAACTGATGGATTGCTCTACATCGGTAAAACCAAGAGCTTACGAGGTCGCTTCAGTGGTGGGCACAAAGCTTTTTTGTGGGCATGGCTCGATAAATATAGCGATGAAGACATACGGATTGCAGTACAGGCAATTTCTCACTGGCAGAACCCTGCGTTACTATTGGAGCTAGAAGCCATCATTCTAAGAGCTGCTGAACCCCCTTACAACGTCCAAATTCCAACTGAGATGTAAAGCCATGCAAGCCAAACTTCAAGAGCAACTTTCCCTCGCTGATGCCGAAGTTATTTTAGGACGTTTTCCTGAACGAATTCGTGCTGCCCTAATTGCTCGTGCTGCTGAAATTGAATACCCAATCGAAGCAGTCATTGAGATGGCGATCGCTAGTTTCCTTGACACAGAGGCATTAGGTTTTGCAGATTGCAAACCAGGACGCGGACAATAACAGCGTCAAGTGGCGATCGCCGCAGTCTAACAACCCGGCTGGAGCGGACTATCGAAAGATATTGGTGGTGATGCAAAAGTTATTTCTAGCCACTCAACCGGAACCTTGCTTTTGGCTGCAACAATGCTTCTAAATTATCTGCCAGTGTTTAAGATTAAGCTATTCACCTCTAATTGCTGGAGTTCAGTCTATGAGAAAGCCACAAACTGTTAAAGCTTTGGAAGACCTAGGACGGGTTCAACTCTCTAAGAGTTTTTTCATGCGTGAGTTTCTTTATTCAGAAATCTCTCAAATTGAAGGTATCCCTAACATTCCTAGCGATCCTGACTTGGCGATCGCAGCAGGAAAGAATTTGTGTGAGAGGGTGCTTGAACCAATTCAAGATGCGCTTGGTCGGATTAGTATCCGCTCAGCCTATCGTTCTTGTGCGGTGAACGCCAAAGGAGCAGAGAATAAAAATCAGTACAACTGTGCCAGTAATGAGGCCAACTATGCAGAACATATCTGGGACGTAAAAGATTCAGAGGGGTATATGGGAGCAACCAGGGCTATTTCATTCTAAATAATTCCTTGAGTGTGTTAAGACCAAAGCCAGCAAGTCGTTGAGCTTGAGCCATA
>NZ_JAUBQM010000106.1:0-17266 GCF_036701245.1 Microcoleus sp. Pol14D4 | reverse complement strand
TTATTTAAATGGGTTAATTGGCAAGTCGGGAAAAGCTGTCTAAGTATTTGTACTTATTGCAAAAGTGACACGCTCCCCGTGGCGTGTCTGTGATGCTACATAAATTCAAGGTAAGAAAGGACGATTACCTTCGAGGAATTTATTCCCGCAAATCAGAACGTCCAAAACCCACTCAAAAATTTGGCGGTCGATGGCTTTGGGCGATCGCTCTCCTATTTCTGACATACGGATCGACAGCTTCCAGTACCCGCCTTAGCGGCAAGCGCGATCGGGTCGGCAACACTTCAGAAGATACTGTTAAAAAAAATTAAAAACCAGCACAATTAAGAGCAATTAGCATCCTGTAAGGGTTTGGAAATCATCGAGATCTACCAAAAAAATTGCACTTTAAAAACGATCGGATCGCCGAGCCCACCCATAAATCTCGTTTCAGCTTCTTCAGCATTCATCCAAATACAACACATAAATTGCAGTTACGCCTACAACAGAGTGAACCGTCTCCTGTAGACTAAAACGGTAGTTAATCTGTTAATTTCTTTGAGGAAAACGAGTTTATGGGAGGAGTATCGGTGATAGAGTCGATTGTAGCGCAACAAACTCCTTTGGGCAGCGAGCCTGCTACAAATAGCCAAACGGCAGGAGTCATTCCTGAATTGGTCATCATCTTGATCATTCTGCTGCTGATTGCAACTCTTGTGGCACTCGTAACTCAACGGTTGCGAATTCCCTATGTAACGGGCTTAGTGTTAGCAGGCTTGCCGATTACGGAGGTTTTATCGCGTCGAATTGGTTTAGACCCATCTTTAGTATTAAATCTTTTTCTACCCATTCTTATTTTTGAAGCATCTATCAATACGGATATCAGCCGTCTCCGCAGTACCTTTAAGCCGATCGCCCTGCTGGCGGGTCCCGGCTCTATCTTTTCTTCAGCAATTATCGCTGTTCTGGTTAAATTTGGGCTGGGGCTAGACTGGATTCCAGCGTCGCTGATCGGAGTTATTCTGGCAAACACTGATACAGTTTCGATGATCGCGGTTTTTAAAGAGATCCGCGTGCCTTCTCGATTGACCACCATCGTGGAAGGAGAAACTCTGTTTAACGATGCGGCTGCTCTAATTTCATTTAATTTGGTTTTGGTCATTTATGCGACAGGCTATCTCACCGCTGTACAAGGCGTGAAGGAACTGCTCGTGGTTGCCTTAGGTGGGGCAGTGGTCGGGGGTGTTTTAGGTTATTTGAGCGTGCCGATATTTGTTCGCCTAAACGATCCGTTGAGTAGCCTTTTGCTAACAGTCGCTCTCGCATTGGGAACCTTCCAAATCGGACAATTTTTAGGCGTATCCGGCGCGGTGGCGGTGGTCATCGCCGGACTTGTTTTTGGCAACCTCGGGCTGCCTCGCAGTTCGTCTGCCTCGGATCGGATTACCTTGCTGAGTTTCTGGGAATACGCTGGTTTTGGCGTCAATACGTTTATTTTCCTGCTGATTGGGATTGAAATTAACCCGCTGACGCTGTGGAGAATTTTGCCATCCATTTTATTCGTTATTCTGGCCTATCAACTGGGACGGATTCTCTCGGTCTATTTGTTATTAGCGGGGCTGCGCTGGTTCGATCGTCCCATTCCGCTACGCTGGCAGCACATTTTAGTTTTAGGGAATATTAAAGGGTCTCTATCAATGGCCTTAGCTGTTGCGATTCCCTTGACTCTACCAGGACGCGATAACATAATTGCCCTGGTTTTCGGTGCAGTTTTATTCTCCTTAGTCGGACAGGGATTAAGTTTACCGTGGATGGTAAAACGACTAAAAATAAGCCGTGTTTCTGATGTAATGCAGGAAGCTGGGCAGTTACAGATTCAGTTGATCGCTTCCAAAGCGGCTCAAGATGAGCTAGATAGTTTGCTGAAATCTGGCGTGTTGCCGAAAGCAGTTTACGAAGAGTTATGGGCATCATATCAAGCACGAGTAGCACACTCTGAGCGAGTGCTGCGCGATCTCTACAATAAACATCGGGCAGGGCAAGTACAGGGCGATCGCAGCGGGCTAGATACGATTCGACGGCGATTGCTTTTAGCAGAAAAAGGAGCTGTTAGCGACGCGCTCCGCAAGCGAATTGTTCCAGAGGATCTGGTTCATCCTTACATCAAAGATTTGGATGAGAAACTTCTAACGTTGGCAGATGACTAGCGCGAATGCCGAGGTAATCAATCATCTGGTGAACTAGCTCTGGACGGGTGACGACCAGGATGGTAGAACCTGCTTCTAGAACTGTATTGCCGTTCGGAATCTCCAGATTGGCGCAGGCATGGCATTGATAACCAATAATCAGCGAACCTGTTGGAAAGCGGGGGTCTTGAGCAATTTGAGCAACGCTGCGACCTGCCACATTGCAATCGCCTGGAACTGGCAGCTTTAGCACCTCGACTTGTCCTTGTTCAAAGTGCATCATCGATTCGATTTGAGGATATTCAATCGCATTTGCCATTGTTGCGACTGCCAAATCAATCGTGCTGATGATGTGACTGGCTCCGGCAAGGCGATAGGCTTCCATGAATTCGCGATCGCGCATTCGCACCACAATATGGGAAATGCCATAGCTTCTGGATAGGGTGATCAGCGCTAAATTCAGTGCATCGTCCCTGAGTGCAGCAACGACGGCGTTTGCTTGTTTAATTCCGGCTTCCAGAAGCACCGTTGTGCTCACCGCACTGCCTTCAAATGCCATGACTCCGATTTTTTCACGAGCAAAGCGACAGGCCAGCGGGTCGGCATCGATGATTGCAACCGTATGGCCGAGTTTTAATAACTGCTGGGCCAAACCCAGCCCCATCATTCCTGCTCCACCAATTAATACGTACATGACTATTTGTCACCCCAAAAATGAACTTTACAGAGCGATCGCTATGAGCGATATTGTGTTGGGTTTCTATCAGTTTAATCGGCTTGTGGGGTGGCTTATAACGGGCTTACTTATTACCTGTTCCACAGTTAATTTAATCTGCTTTTGGGGCAGGCATTGCTAGCCCGCCCCTCAAGGGATGTTCCTCAGTTAGGTGCGTAGAGGGAACCCTACATAATCTTAGGCACTTTAAAAAACTCCCCATCGCGATCGGGGGCTCCCTCCAAAATACTTTCTCGCTTAGGAAAAGGTTGCAAATCGTCCGATCGCATCACGTTACTAACATCGATCGCCCGCGTTGTCGGCTGTACCTTGCTCGTATCCAGTTCGCTCAACTGCTCGAAATAATCCAAAATACCGTTAAGTTGACCAGTAAACTGCTCTTCTTCTTCCGGCGTTAATTCCAATCTCGCTAAATTCGCTACTTTCCGAACTTCTTCTCTGTCAATCATAAAAATTGGGAATTGGGAATTGGGAATTGGGGATGGGGAATTGGGAATGGGGAATTGGGAATGGGGAATTGGTTATTTGTTATTTGTTATTTGTTATTTGTTATTAGAAAAACGACTAACTACTAACTACTAACTACTAACTATGCTCCATGCCCTATGCCCCATTCCCATCATAGTTAAAAATACACATCAATTTGCGATCGACCTGTCGTCTTCAGCCAATTTTGTACCTCAATGTAATTGTTCGGGGCCAAGCGAATAGCCTCCTTCCAATAATCCGCAGCTTTATCAAACAGGCCTTCCGCCCCTTCAATATTGCCCGCTTCCTTTTCCTTTTCCCCTTGATAGTGGTAAATCACAGCAATATTATTCAGTGCTTGTGGCATTCTCGGATTGAGATCCAAAGCCTCGCTGTAATATTCCAAAGCTTTATCGTGTTCGCCGTTGCTAGTATGGATCAGCCCCATATTGTACAAGACATAACTGCGATCGTAAGGATCTTCCTCCAGCTTCAGCGCTTCATGATAATTGTCCAGCGCTTCAGCATATTCGCCATCTGCTTGAGCGGACATACCATCCCGGTAATAAGCAAAAGCTTCCTTGGCCTGCTTTTTGGCTGGCATAATCTTTAGGATGATATCAGCCATTACCGTGAAACTTTTGTCAATAAAGTTATCGTTGCGTTGAGTTCTTGGCATATGCGATTCTTTGGTTAGCGGCTAATCAGAAAAATTAGCCTGTAAAGTTTTCCTATTAATAATTGCGCCACTGTTGTAGTGGGCCGTTGTGTTGAGGGCGCTAAAAAGTTTAGTCGATCGCAACTGCGAACCTTAAAACACGCCCTTGGGTTTAACACTCTCGCAAGTTCTATCTATTTTATATAAGTCTTGCAAGACTTGCAAAAAAACCAGATTTCTTTAACCTCTCTCTCGTACTCTACACAAAACTTACAAAAACCCGCAACAGTGGAAAAAGTTCTGCTGGAGGGTGCAGGGACAATCCTCTTCGATGGCTTTCCTTCGGATCGCGAAAGCTAACACCAACGGGCGACGATCGCGCACCTTACCCTACTAGCTGTACTCACCATCCCCGTCGTTGACCCTCAGAGCAAACAAGCAAATAGCCTGCCGAGGAGAAATTCAATCACAAAGTTTTATTAAGCTATCCGAGTTCAGCCCATACTTAAAAGTTATTCGGCAAAACACTAGCAATATTTTGCCCCAAAGTCAAGGGCAGCCTCAAAAAAAATCAGAAAGGCGATCGTCAAAACCCGCTCGAATTCCCGCAATATATAATAAAAATAACCGGGTAATTTTCACAGAGAGAAACCTATGGCTCCGAATCCCACCATTATGCAAGCCGTCGAACAACTTGGCTACCGCGTTACGGTTGGAGACGTGGCGGCAAAAGCTGGATTAGATGTCAATTTTGCCCAGCGAGAACTGTTAAGCCTCGCCTCCGAAGCAGGCGGCAACCTGCAAGTAGCAGAATCCGGCGACATTGCCTACCTATTTCCCAAGAACTTTCGAGATATTTTGCGAAACAAATTCTTGCGCTTGCAGTTGCAGGAATGGTGGCAAAAAATCTGGCGCATTTTATTTTATCTGATTAGGATATCTTTCGGCATAGTGCTGGTAGCTTCCATCCTCTTAATTTTTGTTGCTATCACGATTTTACTCTCCAGCGGCGACAGCAATAACGGTGGCGGAGGAGGAGGAGAGGGTGGTGGCGGGGGCGGCAGAGATGGCGGCTTTTTGTTTTTTCCCTACTTCTGGAACGACTTAATCTGGATATTTTACTGGAACCATGACCAACCATACTACCAGCAGCGATCGCGCTTAACTGGCCAAAAACCCCAGATGAGTTTTCTAGAAGCAGTTTTTTCCTTTCTGTTTGGAGACGGCAATCCCAATTACAATCTAGAAGAGCGTAAGTGGAGCGATATTGCGACTGCAATTCGCAACAACCGAGGCGCCGTCGCCGCCGAACAAATTGCCCCATATCTAGACAATCTCGGACAAGGATACGCCCGAGAATACGAAGAATATATGTTACCAGCCCTCGCCCGTTTTGACGGCCGTCCCGAAGTCAGTCCCGAAGGGCAAATAGTCTACCACTTCCCGCAATTGCAAACCACAGCCACCGAGAGAAATTCTGAACCAGTAGCAGCTTATTTGCGAGAAATGCTGTGGCGTTTCAGCAACGCCAGTTCCGGCCAAATCATGCTCGCAGCAGGGTTAGGAGCCGTCAATCTTGTCGGTGCGCTAGTTTTGGGGAATCTATTAACTAATAATTTAATCGCAGGTGGATTTATCGGTTTCGTCAGCGCTGTTTATCCCACGATCCTGATTTACGGCGTCGGATTTCTCGCAATTCCTTTAATTCGCTACTTCTGGATTCAGTGGAAAAATAGCCGGATAGAAGCCCGCAATCAAGAGCGTCAGCAGCGAGCAATGTTATTAAACGAACCCGATGCCAACTTGCTCAAAAAACTGGCCTACGCCCGGGAATTTGCAGCAGAACACGTTCTGACAGGAGAAGACTTAGCTTATACAACAGAAACCGAATTAACCCAACAAGAACTAGAACAGTCAACAAAAATAGATGCCGAATGGCAGCGCAGGATCGATCGCTCGGACAACTTGTAATACTAATGAAAAAAATAGTTCTTTGTTGTTAAGTTAGGTGACACTAAAATCTTGCACCTTTTTCAATAATAGGCAGTATGCCTGTTCCACAATAAAATATTTTTGTTGGGGAACTGGCATGGCTGTTAGCTCGTTACTACTAATAATTGTGGAAAATATCAATTTTTATTGATGTCATAATTTTTTATACTCAGATTTTTATTAAATAAGCTTAGGGCGTTTAAAAATTAAACAATTTTGGTCATACTTCGAGTCGTGATCCAGAGCCACAAGTTCCCATCCCTCCTCGCCCAAATGGTTGACAAATAGATGCAGCGAGCCTTGTTTCCAATCTCGCTGTTCTTCACCGTTTACATATAAACTAATCAGCTTGTTTCCAAAAGGATACATATTCGCATCCACAAATAAATACTCCCACTTTTGCATAGCAATCCTTAATGTAGTTAGTTGGCAGTTGGCAGTAGTTAGTAGTTATTGGTTATTTGTTGTTGGCTATAATAACCAATGCTTTTCGGCGAAGATGCTTTTCGCCCCACTTCCAAGTTCCCAATTACCAATGCTTTTCGACCCAATTCCCAATTCCCAATTCCCAATTCCCAGCAGTTACTGCACTGCAATTCTAGCCAAAGTAGCACCCCGGTAATAGTGCGACAAAATCTGCTGGTAGCCATATCCCTGTCTGGCCAAATTGTAGGCCCCCCACTGGCTCATTCCTACAGCGTGACCGAAACCTTTGCCCGCAACTTGAAAACCGGTAGGAGCTTGGGCACTGTTTCTTGGGTTCCCACCGCCCCCATACTGAGGAATCACGGTAAACCGCGTACTCCTCAAATTTAAAACCCGGCGTAAATCTGCGCCAGTCATGACCCTAGAACCGGCATCTCCAACTACTTTCATCCTCAAAACGCTGCCGTAAGCGGTAGTGCGTTCTGGCTTCATCGAGATCACATTGCCCACGCCAGAAATCTTACTGCTGATTTGAGCCCGAGAAAAATTTTCTTTCCATTGGTAAACCGGCGCCCCTTGGTCGAAGTCAGGAACAGCACGCAGGTAAGGCAGGGGTTCCGTCCAAACATCCTCGACATTTTCAGTATGGCCCCCAGACGCAGAGTGGAAAGCGGCTAAAATTATCTGACCGTTGTAGGCCATAACTTGACCCGCCGTTGCATCGACTGCGGAATAAGTGCCAGAAGATTCTGTTTGCAGTCCTTTGTAAACCTGCGAAGACTGAGTGCTGTCCACGTCGTAAAGGTCGGTTTCGCTTTTCAGGCGCTGGTGAATAGCGTAGGAACGGGCGGCGACTGCTTGGGCTTTCAAAGCCTCTTGAGGCCAATTGCCGCTCATCTCGGCGCCGAGAACACTGTAGAGATATTGTTCGATATCCACGTAGTTGACGGCCGTCAAACCTCCTTTTTCGGGAACTAGAAGCGTGCGTCCCCGATACCAACGATCGCCAATCCAAACATAACCGTTCCCCGTGGGCTCGATCCAAACTTGGTTGGCAGCCCAGCGACCAATTGCCACTGTTCCCGATCGAAATTGAGCTGACTGAGAACTGTTTGCCGACAGTTCGCCCAAATTGCGCCCACTACCGTCGCGGATTGCAGCCTTAGTAGAACTGCCGACTTTTACCTGACTTGCCCCGTCTTGTACCGCCACTCGCAAGATCAGCGCGGCCTGTGCTGGGGCTACCATTGCCAGCCAAAACAACAGCGAAATCCAAAAGTAGCGTTTTTTTAATGTCGAAAAAACCGAAGCAAAAAATACTCCTGACTGCATTTGAAAATTTTCCTCCTGTGCTGTATGAGTTTAAGAATTTTTAAGGGAAGGCAAGGGAAAAAGGAAGGGGAACGGAAGAAACAAAACGTTAGAATTGGGTGGATCGCTCTGTACGCTTGTCAAAAATGATTTTAGCGAAGAGATGTTCGCAGGAACAGGGATTTATCCCGGTTCCAGCCTGCGACTATTTCCTATATGTCGGATTTGTCGCACTCTGGATATATGTAACATATTTTTTAAGACTTAATTGAGGTGATTTGACTCTTGCAGATTACATTTCTCGGAACTAGCTCAGGCGTCCCCACGCGATCGCGCAACGTTTCCAGCATCGCCCTCCGCTTGCCCCAGCGAGCCGAACTCTGGCTGTTTGACTGCGGCGAAGGAACTCAGCACCAGTTTCTCCGCAGCGATCTCAAAGTCAGCCAACTAAGCCGCATTTTCATCACTCACCTGCACGGCGACCATATTTTCGGCTTAATGGGTTTGCTCGCTAGCTGCGGTTTGGCGGGGAATGTCAAGCGCATCGATCTTTACGGGCCTCCGGGACTTGAAGAATATTTGCAAGCTGGTGTTCGTTATTCTCAAACTCATTTTTCTTACCCGGTTAAGGTACACAAAATTCACGAAGGAGTTATCTATGAAGATGACGAATATATTGTTAGCTGCGGCCCTTTAAAGCACCGAGTTACTGCTTTTGGTTATCGAGTAACTGAGAAAGATCGTCCGGGACATTTTGATGTAGAAAAAGCCAAGGCTGCGGGTATTCCTTGGGGGCCGCTTTACGGTCAATTAAAACAAGGAAAGACGGTAAAGTTAGAGGACGGGCGACAGTTTAAAGGTACTGATTTTTGCGGCCCGGATCAAATCGGGCGCAAGTTTGTGTATTGTACTGACACGGTTTTTTGTGAGGGAGCCGTGGAATTAGCGAAGGATGCTGATTTGTTGGTGCATGAAGCTACTTTTGCTCATCAAGATGCTCAAATGGCCTTCGATCGCCTCCATTCAACTTCAACAATGGCAGCTCAAGTGGCTTTGACGGCTGGGGCGAAACAGCTAATTATGACGCATTTTAGCCCGCGTTACGCTCCGGGGAATGCGATCGTCCTGGATGATTTGCTCAAGGAAGCGCAGGCAATTTTTCCGAATACGAAAATGGCCTATGACTTTTTGACTTACGAAGTGCCGCGCCCTGTTTAAAACTAGGGTTAATCTGGCCTGAGATGTGACGGCTTTTTCAATAAGGGCGATGATCGGGCGGGTTCTGGGGCCCACCCCACAAAAACATTAATCTATTGTGGAACAGGCCGGAAAGCCTGTTGCTGAAATTAGCAAGAAAAACATTAATCTCTGGCTGAACAGGGAGATTGCCTGTTACGCCAGAGAATTGTCAGTAAGCAGATATACCTGAGTTGCGATCGTACCCCGCCTTGACCAACTTCAATCTCAAATCCACAATCTAAAATCCAAAATCGGTCGATCGCCCGCAGCGACGGCCCAGGACAGCCAATGGTTGCTACAATCGGGGAGGGTATATGTTGTGGCTAACACTACAGCCCGTAACCCTGAAAGCTAATAGCTAAATTATTAAAAATCTGCCTCTCCTGCCATGTTTAAAAATCTGCTAGGCGATCCCAACGCGCGCAAACTTAGAAAATTTCAGCCTTGGGTAGCTGATATCAATATTTTGGAAGAAGACATCCGCGCACTCTCAGACGACGGCCTCAGAGGCAAAACGGCGGAGTTTCAAGAACGTCTGGCAAAAGCTAAATCTCTCAACGAAGAGAAAGAGATCCTAGACGAAATCTTGCCGGAGGCTTTTGCAGTGGTGCGGGAAGCGGGACAACGGGTTTTAGGAATGCGCCACTTTGATGTCCAACTCCTCGGGGGCATTATCCTGCACAAAGGCCAAATTGCCGAAATGAAAACCGGTGAGGGCAAAACTCTGGTGGCGACGCTGCCGGCTTACCTCAACGCCCTCAACGGTAAAGGCGTACACATCATTACCGTCAACGATTATCTCGCCAGACGGGACGCGGAATGGATGGGACAAGTGCACCGCTTCCTGGGATTGACTGTGGGACTGATTCAGCAGGGCATGGATCAGGTGGAACGAAAGAAAAATTATAGCTGCGATATTACCTACGCCACTAACAGCGAAGTCGGCTTTGATTATTTGCGCGACAACATGGCTACTGTCATGGAAGATGTAGTGCAGCGTCCTTTTAATTTCTGCGTGATTGACGAGGTTGACTCGGTGCTGATTGATGAAGCACGGACGCCTTTGATTATTTCCGGCCAGGTGGAACGCCCCAGTGAGAAGTATATACGGGCGGCTGAGGTAGCTGCTGCTCTGAGAAAGGAAAATGAAGAACATTACGAGGTTGACGAAAAGGCTCGGAATGTGCTATTGACCGATGAAGGCTTTGGTGAAGCTGAGCGGTTGTTGGGTGTTACGGATTTGTACGACCCGGCTGACCCTTGGGCGCATTACATTTTTAATGCGATTAAGGCGAAGGAATTGTTTATTAAGGATATTAACTACATCGTCACTCCCGATGGCGAAGTCGTGATTGTGGATGAGTTTACCGGCCGGGTGATGCCGGGACGCCGTTGGAGTGACGGTTTGCACCAGGCGATCGAAGCCAAGGAACGGGCGGAAATTCAGCCGGAAACTCAGACGCTGGCGACAATTACTTATCAGAATTTCTTTTTGCTTTATCCGAAGCTGTCGGGGATGACTGGGACGGCAAAGACAGAAGAGACCGAGTTTGAGAAGATTTACAATCTGGAAGTAACGCTGATTCCCACTAACCGCATTACCAGCCGCACAGACCTTTCGGATATGGTTTACAAGGCGGAGGCTGGGAAGTGGAATGCCATCTCCCAAGAATGCGCGGAAATGCACGAGATCGGTCGGCCTGTGCTGGTGGGTACTACGAGTGTGGAAAAGTCAGAGTTGCTGTCGCGGCTGCTGCTGGAGAGGAAAATTCCTCACAATTTGCTTAATGCTAAACCGGAAAATGTGGAGCGGGAATCAGAAATTATCGCTCAAGCCGGACGCAAAGGCGCTGTGACGATCGCGACAAACATGGCGGGACGCGGTACTGATATTATTTTGGGCGGTAATTCTGAGTACATGGCGCGCCTCAAGTTGCGGGAGTATTTTATGCCCCGGATCGTGCAACCAGAGGATGAGGACGGGTTTTCGGTGGTGCAAGTGCCTGGTATTAGTGGCCGCCCCGCACCTCAAGGTTTTGCTCCGACTGCGAAAAAGGTAAAGTCTTGGAAAGCTTCGGCGCAGATTTTCCCGACGCAGCTATCGAAAGATGCCGAGCAAATGCTCAAGGCGGCCGTGGAATTGGCGGTGAAAGAGTACGGCGAGCGATCGCTCTCGGAATTGCAAGCCGATGATATCGTGGCTATAGCTTCGGAAAAAGCGCCGACAAAAGACCCGGTAATTCAAAAATTGCGGGAAGCTTACAATTTAACTCGCCGCGAATACGATGCTTTTACCAGCACCGAACACGATGAAGTCGTGCAGTTGGGAGGTTTGCACGTCATCGGTACCGAACGCCACGAATCGCGCCGGATCGACAATCAGTTGCGCGGCCGGGCGGGACGCCAAGGAGACCCTGGTTCCACGCGGTTTTTCTTGAGTTTGGAAGACAATTTGCTCAGGATTTTCGGCGGCGAACGGGTTGCCGGTTTGATGAAGGCTTTCGGTGTTGAGGAAGATATGCCGATCGAATCTGGAATGCTGACTCGTTCCCTCGAAGGCGCTCAGAAAAAAGTCGAAACCTACTATTACGATATCCGCAAGCAGGTATTTGAATACGACGAAGTGATGAACAATCAGCGTCGGGCAATCTATGCGGAACGCCGCCGAGTCTTGGAAGGTTTGGACTCCAAAGAACAGGTAATTAGGTATGCCGAACAGACGATGGACGACATCGTGGGAGCATATATCAATCCCGATTTACCTTCGGAAGAATGGGAAATCGACAAACTTGTGAGCAAGGTGAAGGAATTTGTTTATCTACTCGCTGACATGACACCGGATCAGCTAGAAGATTTGTCCGTTGAGGAAATTAAAACATTCCTGCACGAACAAGTCCGCAATGCTTACGACATTAAAGAAGCGGAAGTTAATGCAATCCGAGCTGAATTGATGCGAGATGCGGAACGGTTCTTTATTTTGCAGCAAATTGATACTTTGTGGCGGGAACACTTGCAGCAAATGGATGCTTTGCGCGAGTCTGTAGGGCTGCGCGGTTACGGGCAGAAAGACCCGTTAATCGAGTACAAAACTGAAGGTTACGAGCTGTTTTTGGACATGATGACGGATATCCGCCGCAATGTGGTTTATTCGCTGTTCCAGTTCCAGCCGCAGCCGGCAATGCAAGTTTCGCCAGAGATGGTTTGAAAATAGTTAACAGTTAACAGTTAAAAAATGGGTAAGGTGGGCAATGCCCACCCAGCCCTGTCCATTCCTAAATCAAGCGAGTTGTTAGCGGAGACAATAACAGCAGCAGGCGATGGGCTGAAAGTGAAACTCATCCCTCAAATCGATTAACTATCTGGCGTGTCCCTTGCTGCTCATCATTAGCCTAGCTTCTAGGAGTTGTCACGACTGAATCTCACCATTTGTAGGGTCCATCGTTAGCAGTTTTCAATCTAAACTAAAGGCAACTGACAAACCACTACCAAAGTTTTCAGCAAAAACATAACTAGCTAAATCAGCACCAGCAAAGTTTCTTTAATGTAAATTTGCCTGGGGTAAATAAGCGGGCCAAATCGTTAAATTAGAAAAATCCCAGCCCCTTAAATCTGTTTGTATCTGCCCCAGGAGATTAATAACATTCCCCGCCGCATATCCCGTTTCCCGTGCGGGCTTTCCTCGCAGGTATGTAAGAATGAGATTGAGCTGATTTTCTAGCGAGCGCTGGCTTTCAAAACAGGAGAGTAGCCGCTTGGCAATGGGGTTGAGAATCAGGCGAGATTGAGTATCCCTCACATAGTCTTTTGATCGGGCTTTGATGAGAGGATGGCTCTTGAAAAGGTCAATTTTAGCAGTAATTATTTCTTGGCATATCTGTTCGATTAACTGTTCTGTTATGTATTCCATGACGACGGGTTGTTGAGTAAAGCCACCTGTGGTTTTTTTAATGAGCGATCGCCTTGCAAGAGAAGCAAACGTCTCTAGGAGTTCCGTTGGCGACAGTTCTATTACTAAACCTTTCTGCACTTCTAAAAATGAGACTGGCTCTCGATTGATGGCGACGCAGTACATTACCTCTTTTTCAAAAGCAGATAGGCGATTGAACTGTCGGTCTAAGAGATTGCGAATATCATCAAAGATTAAGGTAACTTGGTTTAATAATTCTAAGAAATTAGAAAGACTGCTATCAAATAAATCTCGAATAACAGGAGCTACCATTTTTAATGCTAAGGGATTCCCAGCATAGTGTTCAATTAGAGCTTTCCATTCGGATTCTGACCCTGAAAAAGCACCCTTGTCTTGAAAAATTTTCTTTCCTGCTTCTGTGGATAAACCAGGCAGTTGTAATGAGCGAACGGGTAGGGTTTCGCCTTCCTGTGTCGCTAGTTCTTTCGGCTTCTCCCGACTGGTTAGCACAATGGTACTTTTATGGGGGGTTTCTGCCAGATAACTAAGCAATTGACCGTAACCCTCATATCCTTCTCGATAGCCACCCGTGCGATCGCCCGATCGCAAAATTGACTCGGCATTATCGAGAACCAAAAGACAGCGCGAGGCTCGTAAATATCCCATTAGCTGCGAGATTCTGCCGTCTACAGTATCCGAAAAAACGGTTTCCTTGTGTTTCGATAGAAATTGAATCAAATCTGCTAGAAGGTCGAGGAGGGGTGGAGCGTTGCGGAGACTTCGCCAGATGACATAATCAAAATGCTCCTGAATGCGTTTTGCTATCTTGACGGAAATCGCCGTTTTGCCGATGCCGCCCATACCCAATACCATCACTAGACGGCAGCGATCGCGCACAATACACTGTTCTAACAGAGCTAGTTGTTCTGCACGTCCATAGAAATCACAGACATCGATCGCCTCACCCCAATCTTGACATTTATTGGCAGTCGATCCTTCAACTGTTACCAAGTGAGTAATAGTGTCACTTCCAGCGGCTTGAGTATTTCTAATCTCATCAATAGAGGTACTGTTTGATGGTGTTGCGACTACTTGCATTTGTTGTGCCTTTCGCCGCAAGACTGACTGAACGTTACTTTTATTAACCTTTTCCCCAAATACTCGACTGAGGATTTGCCATAATTGGAAGCCAACGAGTTTGATGTACTCTGCATCATAACCAGCCATCTTAGCAATCTCTGGATAAGAGCATCCTTGCCAAGTTTGCCGAAATACTAGCTCTTGAATATCGTTGAGCTGTTCTGATTGAAGAACGGATGCTAAAAAAAGGAGGGCTTCGTCAACAGTCATTTATTTATAGAAAATTAGCAATTTTGATCGGCTCACCTACATTGGGAATTTTGAGGTTCCCGCCTGGGGACGGTTCAGTAGCCAAATCACTAGGCTAATGGGGTGTTACCCTGATAATCATTATAACGCGCAGGCAAAATACTAACTATTTATAACTTTTTATCACATACGCCACCGGGATCACCGGCTTATTGTTGAATCAGGGTGGATTGAGCCCGAACATCTCATCTTGACAAGGAATGACTATTCTAGCAGTTGCCTCGATAGTTAGGACCATTTTAAATGTAGGGCTGCGGGGGAGCGGGTTATAGATATTAGAGCGCGGTACATTCATATCCGGGCGTTCAGACTCCTACTCAATCACAATCTGACTTGAACAGATGGAGCTGCCTTGCAGCCTGCATCTTATCGGCGGTGTCACCCCTGCAAACTCTTGTTTCACATAGAGCCTGCTGTGCTTTTCGCCCTGTAAGAGCGATCGTTCTGCTATAAATTTGTTCGCAATAAATTAAGGTGCAAAAACCATGACAACCAAGCAAATCAACAATACCTTAAAAATAACAGACAAGGGAATACTCACCCCCGTTTCCGGTGACGCTGCTGCAACCACGCGCTATAAAGATTACATTTTACAGGTTGATTTTGCCAGCCAACCTGTCACCATTGAGCTGTTTAAAGGCGCCGCTACTCCATTCGATCCTTTTCTAGAAGTCTATAGAATCGCCAAAGATAGCACAGGTGACAATATAATTCTTCCTGGCACTCCTCCTGTAGCAGAAAACGATGACGATGGTGGGGCTGGCAATTCAAAGATTGCACCAGGCTTAGCCCCAAGTTTTCGTGGAATTCCAGGGCAGCTAACCAGTGATGGTGTTTCTGACTATGTAGTTCGCGTTACTACCTACGATGCCCTACCTGATGCGATTCTCCCTCAAAACTTCACGTTACAGGCCTCCACTAACGCTGGCGAGGTCACATGGAAAGATTCTTTAACAGGTCAAATTCTTGATACCAACGGCAACCCTGTAGGTGTCCCTCCTGGTGGCGGCACTCCTGGTGGCGGCACTCCTGGTGGCGGCACTGCTCCTGGCACCAATGCTCCTGTCCGACGCTTCTGGGATAATGTCACCCAGGCGCACTTTTATACCTCAAATTCAACTGAAATTGCCGATCGGCTTACCAACCCCCGCTATCGCAGTGAAGGCGACGAATTTATCGCTCCCGGTGCGGGTAACGTCCAGGTTCGCCGCTTCTTGAATACGGCGACAGGAACTTATTTTTACACCGCCGATCCAGGGTCAATAGCATTAGTGAAAAGCAACTTGCCTCAGTTTACAGATCAGGGTGACGTTTTCAGTGCCTATGCCTCTTCGTTTCCCGGTGCAATTCCCGTCTACCGTTTCGCGAATCTAGACGCTGAACGGAGAAATTCACAAGCTATTACCCACTTTTACACCGCTGACCCAGCTACCAGGCAGAAAGTGATTAATGAGTTGCCTAATTTCCGGGATGAAGGTGTAACCTTCTATGCGCTTCCTTCTAAGTAAAGCAGCCTGGGGAAAAACTCTGTTAATGGACTGCTGAAACTATAAAAACCGGATTTCTCGAGCGGATAGCTTTGGCGAACGCTTAGAGAAATCCGGCTAATGGTTTCTGGTGCCTAAGTTCAGTAATTTTTACGAAATTAGTTTATTAGTTGCATTTATTTGTATTTCAAAAAGTGCGATCGCCTTCTCTAAAACCTACCAATAAAGATAGCATCTAGTTCCAGATTTCAGCATAACTGCACAGGTGACTCGCCCGGGAAGTGTATCAATATATTTGCTATAAAGATATGCTACCTCAGCCTTGGGTTGACTTTTTGAGGATAAATCCATTGGGTGCAGCGTCAAGGCAAAAAAGCAAAAATTCCGAGAAACAGCATATTTTAAGTAGGATTAAAGCAATAAGCGGCGACAGTTTTGAAGTCAATATCATGGGTACTGATTCTCCTGTTATCATACGTAAGTCAGCAGCATTAGGCGGTATAAATCCTATATTTAGTACACCGACGCCACCTCCACCGACGCCGAGACTGACACCTGTAACGATCGCGACACCTGCAATCAATGACGCAGCCCCTGGCAATCCTACCGGACTACCAGCAAACACTTTTAATGTTTCCAATGAAGTCTTTTACAATCTCTCAGACGGTAATGATAATGTTTTGGTGTCATCAGTTCCCATATTTCCCATATCTCCCCCCATTCGCCCACCAATCTTGGGGCTATCTGGCAACGACAATATTATTGGGACAAACGGCTATGATACCGTTAACGGAATGCTAGGAGCCGATACAATTGACGGAGAGGCAGGCAGGGACAGTTTGGTCGGGGGTAAACAGTCCGATCGACTTGACGGCGGTGATGAAGACGATACCTTGTCAGGCAACAATGACAACGATACGCTCATTGGAGGAGATGGCAATGACATTCTTTGGGGTGGTAAAGAAAATGATGTCCTGATTGGTGGTAACGGCGACGACATATTGAGTGGCGATCGCGGTCAAGACATCCTCACAGGTGGCGGTGGAAACGATATATTTGCGATCGCCCGAGATTTACCCAGCTTGGCAGAAGATGCAGATGTGATTACAGACTTTACCGTTGGGGATAAAGTTAATCTAACGAGTTTTATTGCTGATGTCCAGAATTTCTCCTTTGAAGATCTAACTTTGAATCTGGATGGAGTAGGTGCGGTCCCTGCTACGGCAATTAAACTCGGCACCCGTTATGTGGTTATCTTTCAAGGGGCTAGTCTAAGCGATGTGACGCCATTGCTTAATCTTGCGGTTTTTGATACAATATAGTTTTTGGAGCATGAGCTTTGTGGGCCCTACTTGAGTGGAATTAAGAGCGATCGCCTTTGAGTTTGAGAGGGGGCGATCGCACTTTGCTTGGGTGCATCTCAGTTTGGCAAATACATCAAAGTGAAAGTTGACCGTTGAGATAAGCACAGCGAAGAGCAAGGATAGA